>JALYMR010000268.1 GCA_030773615.1 Actinomycetota bacterium | reverse complement strand
CAGCGCGCGGCGCCCGAGCTCGAGCTGCGCGGCCTCCCAGCGGCCGAGCGCGACGCCGAGGTCGCCGTCCTGGCCGGCGACCGCCGCTGCCAGCGTGCGCCCGTCCTCGGCGGCCTTCGCCGACCTGGCGGCGACGTGCGGGCGCAGCGCGAAGGCGGCGTCGCCCAGGAGGACCGCGCGCCCGATCGCCATGCGGGGGACGGCGAGGTCGGACACGACCTGGAGGAACGGCCCACCGGTCGCCGCGACGAGCTCCGCGAGGGCGGGCGGCAGCGCGGCCGCGTCGCCGCGCAGGCGCGCCAGGTGCTCGTCGCGCACGAGCCCGGGGGGCAGCGAGCTGCCGAACCGCACGCCCTCCTTGCCCGTCAGGAGGTCCTCGAGCTCCGGCCCGTCCGGCACGTTGCGGTACCACAGCCAGTTGACCAGCCCCCGCTCGCCCCGGCCGTCGCCCTCCTCGCCGGGGATGGGGTAGACGAGGAGGTGACCGTCGCCTCGCAGGTGGTAGGTGATCGCCGCGGAGAGCCCGGCGAAGGCCGGGCCGCCGAGCTGCGCCTCGGCCACCGTGCCCCGCCAGGCCACGTAGCCGGCGTAGCGGCCCGCCACCTCGGGGAGGAGCAGCCGCCGCACGGCCGAGTTCACGCCGTCCGCCCCGACGAGCAGGTCGCCCTCGGCCCCGCTGCCGTCGGCGAAGCGCACCGCGACGCCGTCCGCGCCCTGCTCGAGCTCGACCGCGTCGCGGCCCAGGTGGTAGCGCCGGTCCTCCAGGTGGTTCAGGAAGCCGCGGTACAGCGCGGTGTAGGACGTGAAGCGAAAGCGGCAGGGGCGCTCCGCGGCGACGGCCCCGTCCGGCGCGAGGTAGCGCAGCCGGTGGGCGGGGGCGCTCAGCGCGCCGACGTCCACGCGCGCGCGCTCGAGCAGGTAGCGGACCGTGGCGGGGTGCAGCACGATCCCCGCGCCGCGGCCCTGCAGCGGGGCGCGGGAGCGCTCGAGGACCTCGACGTCGCAGCCCGCGTCGCGCAGCCACAGCGCCGCGTTGAGCCCGCCGAGGGACCCACCGACCACGAGCACGCGCAGCGCTCCCCGTCCCAAGCCCCACGCCGCCTGCCCGCGCAACGCGCCGCACACTAGGGGACTACGATCGGCGGGCTGCGTGCTGGAGCGCGGCGCCGAGCACGAGGAGGCTGGTCGATGAGCGTGGAGATCGCGGACACCATCCCGCCGGGCAGCGAGCGCGCCTTCCAGATCGGCGACCGCACGCCCGCGGGCAGCCTCGCGGCGCTCCCCGACGTGCACCGGAGACTCTTCGAGGACCCCGTCACCGCCTCCCTGGCGACGCTCACCGCCGGTGGGCACGCCCAGCTCACCCCCGTGTGGACGAACATGGACGGCGAGCACGTCTTCCTCAACTCGGTGGCGGGGCGCGCGAAGGACAGGAACCTGCGGGAGCGGCCCGACGTGTCGCTCATGCTGGTCAACCCGCAGAACCCGTACCACTGGCTGACGGTCTACGGGCGCGTCACCGAGGTCATCCAGGAGGACGACCCCGAGCGCGGGCACCTCGCCACGGAGAACATCGACGACCTCGCGGAGAAGTACCTCGGCCAGCGGCCCTACCCGCTGCGCAACCCCTCGGGGGAGCTGCGCGTGCGCTACCGGGTCGAGCCGCGGCGCGTCGTGACCTTCGGCCCCGTGGGGTAGCCCGGGCCCCGAGGGCTCGGCTGGGTCCGGATGCCGCTCGGCGAGCTGATCCTCGTCGCCGGGGCGCTCCTCGTCGCCGGCCTGGCCGCGTCGCTGCTCGCGGTGCGCCTGCGGGTCCCGAGCCTCGTGCTGTTCCTCGGGGTCGGCATGCTCATCGGGTCCGACGGCTTGGGCTGGATCGATCTCGCCGACTACGAGCTGGCGCGCACGATCGGGGTCATCGCCCTCGCGCTCATCCTCTTCGAGGGCGGGCTGACCGGCGGCCTGGTCGAGATCCGCTCCGTGCTCGCGCCGGCGATCAGCCTGGCCACGGTGGGCACGGTCGTCACCGCGCTCGTCACCGGGCTCGCCGCCGCCGCCCTGCTCGACCTCGAGCTGCTCGAGGGCATGCTCCTCGGCGCGGTCCTCTCCTCCACGGACGGCGCGGCGATCTTCGCCCTGCTGCGCACGTCGACCCTCGACCGGCGCCTCGCCCGCACGCTCGAGGGCGAGTCGGGCTTCAACGACCCCGTCGCCGTGCTCCTCGTCCTGGGCTGCATCGAGCTGCTCGAGGCGCCGGGCTACGGCGTGGCCGACCTGCTCGTCCTGCTCGTGCGCCAGCTCGGCCTCGGCCTCGCCGTCGGCGCCGTCGTGGGCTGGCTCGCGGTGCACGCCTTCCGGCGCGCGCAGCTCACGAGCGTGGGCCTGTACCCCGTCGCCTCCCTGGCCACGGCGGCGGTGGCCTTCGGCGCCGCCGACGCGCTCGAGGGCTCGGGCTTCCTCGCCGTGTACCTCGTCGGCCTCGCGCTGGGCACCGCGTCCATCCCCGCGAAGCAGACCGTGGCGAACTTCCACCAGGGCCTGAGCTGGGTCGCCCAGGTCGCGATGTTCCTCACGCTCGGGCTGCTCGTGTTCCCCGCCCAGCTCGACGCCGTGGCCGGGGTCGGCACCGCGCTCGCGCTCGTCGTCGTGCTCCTCGCCCGGCCCCTCGCGGCCGTGCTGGCGACCCTCCCGTTCGGCTTCGGCGCCCGCGAGCGCGTCCTGCTCGGTTGGGCCGGCATGCGCGGTGCGGTCCCGGTCGTGCTCGCCACCTTCCCGGTGCTGGCCGGCATCCCCGACAGCGTCGAGTTCTTCAACGTCGTGTTCTTCGCCGTGCTGCTCTCCACGCTCCTGCAGGGCGCGACCTTCGAGCCGCTCGCCCGCCGCCTGGGGCTGACCACGAGCACGCCCGCGCTGCCCCGGCCACTGACCGAGGCGGGGACGATCCGCGGCCTGGGCGCGGAGATCCTCGAGTACCCCGTCACGGACGAGGACGCGATTGCGGGCGCCCGCGTGCGCGACCTCGGGCTGCCCCGCGACGCGGTGGTCAACGTCATCGTGCGCGGCGACACGGCGATCCCGCCGCGCGGCGCCACCCGCCTGCGCGCGGGCGACGTGCTCCACGTCCTCATTCGCACGGAGGCCGCCGCCGACGTCCACCGCCTGCTCGACCGCTGGCGGACGGGACCGATCGGCGCGCCCGCCCGGTCCCGGCCCTCGGCCGTGGGCCGGCCGCCCGTGTTCTCGGCCTGGCGCTGGACGGAGGCCGAGGGCGACCCCGGGCGGCCCAGCGCCGTGCGCGGCGTGCCCGTCGCCGTGCACCTGCGCATCCGTCGCGACGCTCCCGGCACGCTCGTCGCCCTCGAGGACGGCCGCTACGCGGTCACCGGCACGGTGGCCGCGGTGGGCGGGCGCGCGGACGTCGCGAGCTGGTGCCGCCGTCGGCTCGCCCGCGCCGACGACGACGAGCGGGGGTGGCTGCAGACCGTCGTCGGCGCGCTGGCAGCCGACGTGGAGTAGCCGCGCTCGTCCACGTTGCGCGGGGCCACCCGCACGAGCCTGACCGCGAGCGGAACGGCGACCCACAGCGCGGTGCAGGCCCCGATGCGCCTCCAGGCACCCGCGTCGGCGGCCCTCTCCACGAGGGGGAGGAGCGTGCGGGCCGGTGTCGAGCCACGCGCCGACCTCCTCGAGGGCGGCGACCTGGCGTGAGGATGGCCCACACGGTGGGCAGCCCGAAGGAGAGGACGATCGCGGGGGCGCAGCTGAGCAGCGCGAGGCCGAACGCGAAGGCCATCACCATTCCCACGAGCTGAAAGGCGAGGGCCTCGGGGACCGCCGCGGCGCCCAGGTGCCATGCCGCCCCGTCGGCGCCCAGGGCGGCGGCGACCAGCAGCGCGGCGGCGGCCAGGGCCAGGGCGCCGACGACGGCGAGGGCGCCGAGCACGGCGGTGGTCGCGAGCTTCGCGAGCACGACCCGCGGACGCTCGGGGACCAGGGCGAAGGTGGGGCATGTTCGTGCGCGCCCGCCGCCAGCTCGTCCGCTCGCTCGACGAGCGGGCCCGGCGCGCCGAGGCCGAGCAGGAGCTGCTCGCCGAGCAGGCGCGCCAGAACGAGCGCGCGCGGATCGCGCACGAGATGCACGATGTCGTCGCCCACCGGCTCTCCCTGCTCAGCCTGCACGCCGGGCCCCGGAGTTCCGCCCAGACGCCTCGCCACAGCTGGCGGCGGGCCAGGGGGCGGACGAACGCGGAGATCGGCCGGGAGCTCTTCATGGGCGTGGCCACGGTCAAGGCGCACGTCTCGCGCCTGCTCGACAAGCTCGAGCTCACGAACCGGGTCCAGATCGCCCTGCTCGTGCACGACGCGGCGCTGGGCTAGGGCGAGGGCGAGGCGGTGAGCGCCGCCACGCCCGGCCGGCGGACGGCGAGCAGCGCGAGCGCGACGAGCGGAAGGGCGGCGACGGCGAGGGCGCCGAGCACGGCGGTGGTCGCGAGCTTCGCGAGCACGACCCGCGGACGCTCGGG
>JALYMR010000267.1 GCA_030773615.1 Actinomycetota bacterium | reverse complement strand
GGCTGCGTATCATCGAGCGACCACATCCGACGAGGTGATGCGTATGCGAGTCGAGGACATCATGGTCACGGACGTCCTCACGGTCGGGCCGGAGACGCCGCTGAAGGAGGTGGCCGCGACGCTCCTGTCGCGCGGGATCTCGGGGGTACCCGTTGTCGACGCCGACCAGCGCGTCCTCGGGATCGTGTCCGAGACCGACCTCCTGCAGAAGGAGCTGGGCGCGGCCCCCAGCCCGCATGGCCTCGCGCACCTGATCCGCCTGCGCGGAAGCGGTGGGCGCGTCGAGTCCAAGGTCAGGGCACGGACGGCGGGGGAGGCGATGACCGCTCCCGCGCTGGCGGTGGGACCCAAGGCGCCGGCGCGCGACGCGGCATCCCTCATGGTCGAGCGACACGTCAGCCGGCTCGTCGTCATCGACGAGCAGATCGCCGCGGGTCCCGTCGACGCCGGGACACTCGTCGGCATCCTCACCCGGGCCGACCTCGTGCGTGCCTTCGCCCGCTCCGACGAGGAGGTGGCCCACGAGATCGAGGAGATGCTCGGGCGGGACCTGGGGATCCCCCGCGGATGCGTCACCGTCGACGTGCGCGACGGCGACGTCAGCCTGGGCGGGCACGTGGACGACCGCTCCACAGTCGAGGCGCTCGTCGCCCGCGCCACGGCCGTACCCGGCGTCGTGTCGCTCGCGTCGGACGTGTCCTTCCGCGTGGACGACGCGCTGGTGCCCAGTGGCGGCGGATTCCGGGCGACGCCCGGCAGCGGGCAGGTCGGCATGTAATCGTCGCGCGGTGCACCGTCCGGCGATCGCCGCGCCGCAGCAGCGGGTCCTGCTCACGGTCGCTCGGCTGGCCATCGTGCCGCCCAGGTCAACCCCTCAGCCGACGAACAGGGTCGCGGGGAGGTTCTCGGGGCACTGGGGATGGACGTCGGCGAAGCTGCGCATCTCCTCGCGGACCGCGGCCGGCAGTCGGCTCGCGCTGAGCGCGTCGACCTCGAGCAGGTTGTCCCCGGGGTCGCGGACGTACAGCTGCGTCTAGTCCCCGGGGAGCTCGTAGAGGTGGTGGCCGAACGTCGTGCCGTCGAGCGCGGCGAGCTCGCGGGCGGCGCGCAGCACCCCCTCGAGCTCCACGGCGGGCACGGTGACCGCGACGTGATGCGAGCGGGGCGCTCCGCCGGGCCGCTCGAAGAGGTGGAGCTGCTGGTCGCCCACCCGCACCCACCGCACGGGGAAGCCCGAAGTTGGGGGTGGGCAGCTCGACCGCCCCGAGCAGTCCCGCGTAGAACCGGACGGAGTCGTCGAGGGGTGCGGGGCAGCCCGCACGCGGAACACGGGGTGCGCCGTCCGATAAGCGTCGGCTTGGTGTGGCTCGCCAACGAGTGGCAGCTGACCACCGTGCTCGTCCCCGGGCAGTTTGCCGGCTACGCCGCCGCGCACGTCGCGAGGGTCGTGCTTGTCCGCCGCTGGGAGCGCGCCCATCACGAGCGCGTGCTCACCGCCGCGGAAGACCTCGACGACGGCAGGCGGCTGTTCGCAGCCCGTCTTGAGCCACACACCACGGGCCGGTGAGCTCCTACACAGCGCTGTGCTCGGGCAGGAGCGGCGAGCGTGGGGCGGGTTGCCGGCCGACTTCACCCGCGCCACGTCGTCCACGGGGTGCGGCCCGCCCCGCCTCCGTCCGGCTCAGAGCTCTACCGCGAGAACGGCCCGACGCCACGGCAAGACCAACGCGGCAAGGCGACCGTGGCCCGCAAAGTCTTGACCGCCGCCCGGCACGTCCTCTCCCACGAGCAGCCCTTCGAGCCTTGTCGCCGCCACGGCGGCGCCGATCCTGCCCCGGCCAGCTCGCAGCGCCTTGGATCCCGCCTTGGATAGCGGGCCGGTGCGCGAGCTCTGCCCACTAGGGAGGCGATGCGCCGCCGGTCACGCCGATCCCGCTCTTGCGCTCCGCGCGTGTCCAGCGCAACTGACCGCCCCGGTGACCGGTTCGGGTCCCGTGGGCGCTCCGAAGCCAAACTGGTCTGTCCTGGTAAGAAGGAGCACCGTGGCGATGACGATCCCCGGCACGACGGTCGGCACATGCGCGTCGTCCTCGCCGAGGCGAGAGGGCGGCG
>JALYMR010000266.1 GCA_030773615.1 Actinomycetota bacterium | reverse complement strand
CGGGGGGCGAGGCGGTAGACCGGGCCCTCGAGCGAGACGACGTGCACGCGACCGCGAGCGTCGGTCCCGAACGACGAGAGCGCGGGCACGCGCAGCCCGACGGCGGCGTCGCCCTGGGCGGCGCCGGGCGTCAGCCGGGCCGAGCGCAGCCGCCCGGCGCAGAAGTCGCCGTACACGTAGCGCCCCGCGAGCGCGCGCAGGGCGCGATCGCGCACGAACACGCCCCCGGTGACCGAGCAGTTCCCGTCGGCGTGCTGGAGCTCGATGACCGGCGCGACGTGCCCGGGCGCGGGCTCGTCGAACAGCCGGCGGCGCCCCTCGAAGGGGCGCCACCCGAGGTTCGCCCCGGCGATCGTCCCCCGGGGCAGGAAGGTGATCTCCTCCACCCGGTCCTGGCCCACGTCGCCCACCGCGAGGTCCCCTGTGGCGGGGTCGAACGCGAAGCGCCAGGGGTTGCGCAGGCCGAAGACGTAGATCTCGGGGCGCACGCCCCGCCGGCCCACGAACGGGTTGCCAGCCGGGACGGTGAAGCGCCGCCGCCCCGCCCGCCGCGGGTCGATTCGCAGGATCTTGCCCAGCGGGCTCGAGAGGTCCTGGGCGTTGCCGCGGCGGCCGTGGCGGTCGTAGCCACCGCCCCCGTCGCCCGTGCCGACGTAGAGCCTGCGATCGGGTCCGAAGAGGAGCAGGCCGCCGTTGTGGTTGGGCTCTCGGTCCTGATGGACGAGCACCGTGCGCGCGGTCGCGCGGTTCGCCCGATCGGCGCTGCGGCGCGAGCGGCGCAGCTCCACGACGCGCTGGTCGCCGCCCCGGTCGGTGTAGTAGACGTAGAAGCGCCGCGAGCGCGCGTAGTCGGGTGCGAAGGCGAGGGAGAGCAGGCCCTGCTCGCCGCCGGCGCGCACGCGATCGCGCAGGTCGAGGAAGGGGCGGCGCAGAACGCGGCCGCGGCGCACGACGCGCACCACGCCGCGCTGCTCGACGACGAACAGCCGGCGCCGGTCGGCCGCCGGCGCGGTGACGTGCACCGGCGTGGCGAAGGTCCCCACCCGCACGAGCCGCACCCCCGGCGAGCCCGCCGCCGCCTCCTCCGCGCAGCCCGCCGCGAGGAGCGCGACGGCGAGGCCCAGGGCGAGCAGGGGGCGCACGCGGCTCACCATAGGCTCTCGAAGAGCAGCTCCGCGCCGAGTGCCTGGACGGCCAGCAGCGCGGCGACGAGGCCGAGGCGTCGCGGGGGGAGCGCCGACGCGGCGGCGACGCACAGCGGGGGCACGAAGATGACCCAGATGCGCTCGACCTCACCCTTCGTGAAGCCCGCGACGGCGGCGACGAGCACGACGGCGGCGAGCGCGAGCGCGGGGGCGCGCCGGCCGGCGAGCGCGCGTAGGGCCCATGCGGTCACGGGCAGCCCGGCGCCCACCGCGAAGGCGACCGGAGAGCCGAACGCCCAGAACCAGTAGGGCCGGATCGTGGCGAT
Organism: Actinomycetota bacterium; assembly: GCA_030773615.1. Lineage (GTDB taxonomy): Bacteria > Actinomycetota > Thermoleophilia > Solirubrobacterales > Solirubrobacteraceae > JALYMR01. Next base: position 2,006 of record JALYMR010000266.1, on the reverse strand, counting down.
GCCCAGGCGGTAGACGCGCTCCGTGGCCCGCACCGTGCCGATCGGGTCCCACCCGGCGAGCGCCCACAGACCGCCGTGCACCGCGAGCAGGGCCCCGGCGCAGCCCGCCCCCGTCGCCACCGCCCGCAGGAGCCCCTCGCGGGCCCACAGGGCGAGCACCGCGAAGGCCCCGAGCGCCAGCAGCGCCCAGGAGAACAGGCTGGCCACGCCCAGGGCGAGGGCGCCGGCGGCGCGGGCGGCGAGCCCGCGGGCGCACAGCAGCGCGGCGGCGAGGGTGCCGAGGGTGGCGAACAGGGCGTCGGCGGAGACCGCCCCGACGAGGACCGCCGAGGGCGCGAGCACGAAGAGCGCGCCGGCGACGCGGGCGCGCTGCTCGTCGGGCAGCAGGGCGCGCCCGAGCGCGTACGTCGCCGGGGCGGCGAGGACGCCCACCCCGACGCACAGGGCGGCCATGCCCTGCGGGGTGGTGATGCCGAGCGCGGCGAGGACGAGCAGCAGGCCGGGGGGGTGGCCCGCGGCGTGCACCGGCAGGGCGGGCACCATCTCGGCGAAGCGGTCGAGCAGGAACCCGGGACCGGCCTCCGTCGCCCCCAGCGCGGGCAGGTACTCGTTGGCCCCCTCGAAGCTCAGGGCGGGGTCGAGCACGCGGTACCAGCCCTCGGGCCCGTGCCGGGCGGCGGCGACGGCCAGCCGCACGGCGAGCGCGAGCGCCGTCAGCACGGCGGCGAAGGCCACCGGGTGCCGCGGCCCACGGGTGAGGCGGGGGAGCGCCCACACGGTCGCGACGAGCACCCCGACGGCGAGCAGGGCCCAGCCGAGCTCGGCCCGCGGCGCCCAGAACTCGTTGAAGGGCGGGTTCGGCGTCCCGAGCTGGCGGCCGGTGAACTCGACTCCGAGCCCGACGGCGAGGGTCATCGCGCCGAGCCCCGCGGCGGCCAGCACGGTGCGGTCGCCGAGACTCGGGGCCATCGCCCCGGAGGCTAGGCGAGCCGGGCCCGGGAGACCTGCCCGGGCTCGGGTATCACCAACGGACGCCCCCGACCCCACGGAGACCACGATGAGCACGACCGACGAGCTGCTCCAGAACGCCGAGCGCTACGCGGAGGGCTTCGACAAGGCCGACCTGCCCCTGCCCCCCGCGCGCAAGGTCGCCGTCGTGGCCTGCATGGACGCGCGCCTGAACCCCTACGGCCTGCTGGGGCTGCAGGAGGGCGACGCGCACGTGATCCGCAACGCGGGTGGCGTCATCACCGACGACGAGATCCGCTCGCTGGCCATCTCCCAGCGGCTGCTGGGCACCGAGGAGATCATCCTCATCCACCACACGGACTGCGGGATGCTGACCTTCACCGACGACGAGTTCCGGGGCGCGCTGCTCGACGAGGTCGGCATGAAGCCGGAGTGGGCCCCCGAGTCGTTCACGGACCTCGAGGGGGACCTGCGCCAGTCGGTCGCCCGGATCCGGGCGAGCCCGTTCATCCCCCGCAAGGAGTCCGTGCGCGGCTTCGTCTACGAGGTCGAGACGGGGCGCCTGCGCGAGGTCTCCTAGCGGGGGCAGACGCGGCGCGTGGCATCCTGCCAGCGGTGCGCCGCGTCGTCGCCCCGCTGCTCTGCGCGCTCGCCGGCGGCGGCTGCGGCTCGGCCGCCGTCTCCGAGCTCCCGCCGCCGGCCGAGCCCGCGCGCTCGCCGCCGCTCGACGCCCGTCCGGCCGGCCGCCTCGTCGCCGTCGGGCGCGAGCCGGGCGCCGTCGCCTACGACCCCCTGACCGACCTCGTGGCCGTCGGCGTGCGCGAGCCCGCCTCGCTCGTCCTCGTCCGTGGCGCCGACGCGCGCGTACGCCGCCGGGTCGCGCTCGCCGCCGCCCCCGAGCACCTCGCGCTCGCCGACCAGGGCGGGCCCGTGCTCGTCCCCGCCCCCCGGGCGGGCGCGCTGCAGGAGGTCGCCCTGCTCGGCCGGCGGGTGACCACGCCGCGCCTGGGCGGCCGCCCACCCGCGGCCGTGCCCGC
>JALYMR010000265.1 GCA_030773615.1 Actinomycetota bacterium | reverse complement strand
AGAGGAAGGCGCCGATGGGCCGGTCGGGGTCGGCGAGGCCGGCCCGCGAGCGCGAGCGCCGCCGCGAGGGCGAGCAGGGGCGCGCGAGCGCTCACCCCGTCGAGGTTAGGGCCCGGGCGGTCGCCCGGGCCCGCCGCCTGCCTAGATCGCCACCTGCGGCTCCCCGACGGGGACGACGCCCTTCGTGAAGACGAGCTCGCCCTCGGCGGCGTCGACCTGCACGACGTCGCCCTCGCGGAACTCGCCCTGCAGCAGCGCCATGGCCAGCCGGTCGACGAGGTGCTTCTGGATGACGCGCTTGAGCGGGCGCGCGCCGTAGGTCGGGTCGTAGCCGAGCTCGCCGATCAGCCCGCGGGCCGCGTCGGTGAGCACGAGGGTGATGCCCCGCTCCGTGACCCGGCGCGCCACGCGCTCGACCTGCAGCTCGACGATCGCGCCGAGCTGGTCGCGGGAGAGGGGCGCGAACTCGACGATGTCGTCCAGGCGGTTGATGAACTCGGGACGGAAGTGCATCTCGGCGCCCGCCCGGCCGCCCGGGATGTTCGAGGTCATGATGAGCACGGTGTTCTTGAAGTCCACCGTGCGGCCGTGGCCGTCCGTGAGGCGGCCGTCGTCCATGACCTGCAGGAGGATGTTGAACACGTCCGGGTGGGCCTTCTCGACCTCGTCGAGCAGCACGACGGCGTACGGGCGCCGGCGCACGGCCTCCGTGAGCTGGCCCCCCTCGTCGTAGCCCACGTAGCCGGGGGGCGCGCCCACGAGCCGGCTCACCGCGTGCTTCTCCATGTACTCCGACATGTCGAGGCGGATCATCGCCTCCTGGCTGTCGAACATGAACTCGGCGAGCGCGCGCGCGAGCTCCGTCTTGCCCACGCCGGTCGGCCCCAGGAAGAGGAAGGCGCCGATGGGCCGGTCGGGGTCGGCGAGGCCCGCCCGCGAGCGGCGCAGCGCGTTCGACACCGCGCCGATCGCCTCGTCCTGGCCCACGACGCGCTGGTGCAGGCGCTCCTCCATGTGCACGAGCTTCTCGATCTCGCCCTCGAGCAGGCGCGTGACGGGGATGCCCGTCCACTTGCCCACGACCTCGGCGACGTCCTCGGCGGTGACCTCCTCCTTGAGGAACGAGGACTCGTTGTCCGAGCGCTCCTCGGCCTGGGCGAGCTGCTTCTCGAGCTCGGGGATCGTGCCGTAGCGCAGCTCGGCCGCGCGCTGCAGGTCGGCGTCGCGCTCGGCCCGCTCGGCCTCCGCGCGCGCCTGCTCCAGGCGACCCTTCAGCTCGCGCACGCCCTGGATCGCGTCCTTCTCGGCCTGCCACTGCGCCTTCATCGAGGCGGACTGCTCGCGCAGCTCGGCGAGCTCGCGCTCGAGGGCCTCGCGCCGCTCGACGCTCGCGTCGTCGCGCTCGGCCTGCAGCGAGGTGAGCTCGATCTCGAGCTGCATGATGCGCCGCTCGAGCGCGTCGATCTCCTCGGGCAGCGAGTCGATCTCGATGCGCAGGCGCGAGGCCGACTCGTCCACGAGGTCGATCGCCTTGTCCGGCAGGAAGCGGTCCGCGATGTAGCGGTGGCTGAGCGTGGCGGCGGCGATGAGCGCCGAGTCCTGGATGCGCACGCCGTGGTGGACCTCGTAGCGCTCCTTGAGCCCGCGGAGGATCGCGATCGTGTCCTCCACCGTCGGCTCGCCCACGGTCACGGGCTGGAAGCGCCGCTCGAGCGCCGCGTCCTTCTCGATGTGCTTGCGGTACTCGTCGAGCGTGGTCGCGCCGACCGCGCGCAGCTCGCCGCGGGCGAGCATGGGCTTGAGCAGGTTCGCGGCGTCCACGGCGCCCTCGGCGGCGCCGGCGCCGACGATCGTGTGCAGCTCGTCCATGAACAGGACGACCTGGCCCTCGGCGTCCTTGATGTCCTGCAGGACGGCCTTCAGGCGCTCCTCGAACTCGCCGCGGTACTTCGAGCCGGCGAGCAGGGCGCCGATGTCCAGGGCGACGACGCGGCGGTCGCGCAGCGACTCGGGCACGTCGCCGGAGACGATGCGCTGGGCGAGCCCCTCGACGATCGCCGTCTTGCCCACCCCGGGCTCGCCGATGAGGACGGGGTTGTTCTTCGTCCGGCGCGAGAGCACCTGGACGACCCGGCGGATCTCGTCATCGCGGCCGATGACCGGGTCGAGCTCGCCACGCTCGGCGCGCTGCGTGAGGTCGATGCCGAACTTGTCGAGCGCGCCGACCTTGTCCTCCGGGTTCTGGTCCGTGACGCGGTGCGAGCCCCGCACCTCGTGCAGGGCCTGGACCAGCGTCTCCTTGCGCGCCCCCGCGCCGCGCAGGGCGTCGCCGGCGCGCGAGTTGTGGCCGGCGAGGGAGAGGAGCAGGTGCTCCGTGGAGATGTACTCGTCGCCGAGCTCGCGCATCTCGTGCTCGGCGGCGCGGATGACCTGCATGAGCTCGGACGCGGTGGCGGGCTCAGCGGGCTGACCGAGGGTGGGCAGGCCGTCGAGCGCGGCGTTCACCTGGCCCCGGATGGCGGCGGGCGCGACGCCGAGCTTGCGCAGCACCCCGGGGACGACGGACTCGTCCTGCTCGAGCAGCACGGCGAGCAGGTGCTCCGGGGTGACCTGCGCGTGGTTGCGCGAGGCGGCCAGGCCGATCGCGGCCTGGAACGCCTCCTGGGACTTGATCGTGAAGCGGTCTGCTTGCATCTTGCCGTCGATCTTAGCGAACTCGACTGAGATCTTCTACGCGTTTCCCGACGGAAGCACGGGGGGTAGGCGCGCAGCGATGCGTCCGATCTGGTTCTTCGTGATCACCGCCGCGATCTTCGGGACCATGATCGTCGCGACGTTCCTCTCGACGGAGGCGGAGTACGCCATACCCGTGGCGCTCGTCGCGCTCATCGTCCTGGCGTTCTGGGCCTTCAACCGCCTTCTGGCCTACTCGGCGCTCAAGCGGCACGGCAATGACGTCGAGGCCACGATGTCCGACGAGACCGACCCCATCCCCGCGACGGCGCACATCCCCGACGAGGAGAGCCCGCTGGGCGGCACGCAGGAGGTCCACGGGGAGATCAACCCGCGCGACTTCCCGAAGGGCTCGCCGGAGCGGGCGCACATCGAGCGCCTCGCCCAGCGCCGGGGCGGACCCATCACGGGCCTGCCCGACGACGTCGAGGGCGAGGACCCGGGCCGCGCGGGCAAGGGCGAGGGCTACGAGGCCGGCGCTCCCGCCTCCGCCCCGCGGGCCCAGAGCTAGCTCAGCCCGGGCGTCGGCCGATCCGCGCCACCGTCGGCCTCGGCGGCCGGCGGGCGCAGCGCCTCGGCGATCTGCGCGTAGGGGATGAGCTCGGCGCGGGCGGTGCGCGCGCGCCGCTCGAGCCCGGCCACCTCCGCCTCGAGCTCGTCGCGCCGGCGCTCGAGCGCCTCGACCCTGCGCCGCGTGCGCTCGAGCTGGTCCTCGAGGGCGAGCACGCGCTCCACGCCGGCGAGGTTGAGCCCGAGCTCGACGGTCATGCGCTGGATGCGCCGCAGGCGCTCCACGTCCTCGTAGGAGTACAGCCGGGTGCCCTTGGGCGAGCGCTTGGGCTCGATGAGCCCCCGCTGCTCGTACATGCGCAGGGTCTGCGGGTGCATCTCGGCGAGCTCCGCGGCGACGGAGATCATGAACACGCCGCGGTCGGCCGCGACCTCGATGCGGGTGGTGCGGCGCCGCGCGCTCACGAGAACAGCCGCTCCCGCGGGTTGCCGTCGATGACCTTCGAGAGCTCGTCGACGGCGTCCTGCTGCTCGCGCGACAGCGAGGCCGGCACGTCGATCGTGAAGCGGTAGTGGATGTCGCCGCGGTCGCACGAGCCGGGCCGCGGTGGGCCCTCGCCCCGCAGGCGCTGGACCGTCCCGTGACGGGTGCCCGGGGCCACGCGCAGGAGCTTGCGCCCGCGCAGGGTGGGCACCTCGACCTCGGCGCCCTGGATGGCCTCGGGGATGGTGAGCGGCACCTCCACCTCGACGTGGTCGCCCTTGCGCGTGAACACGGGCGAGGGGTCGACGCGGGTGACGACGTACACGTCGCCGGGCGGGCCGCCGTGGCGTCCCGGCTCGCCCTTGCCGGGCAGCCGCACCCGGCCTCCGTCCTTCACGCCGGCGGGGATGTTCACCCGCAGGCGCTTCGTCGTGCGCAGGTGCCCCGCCCCCTGGCAGGTCGGGCAGGGGTCCTCGATGACGGTCCCGCTGCCCCCGCAGCGCGAGCAGGGCTGCGAGATGGAGAAGAGGCCCTGGCCCTGCGACTCGATCCCGCGGCCCGAGCAGCGCGGGCACACCTTCGGGCTCGTCCCCGGCCGGGCCCCCGTGCCCGAGCAGGTCGGGCAGCGCTCGGCGCTCTGGATGCTCACGGGCACCTGGGCGCCCTCCATGGCCTGGTCGAACGAGACCCGGACCTCGGCCTCGAGGTCGGCGCCGCGCTCGGGGCGCGGACCCCGCGGACCGCCTCCGGGGCGCCCACGACCGCCCCCGAACAGGTCGGAGAGGATGTCCGAGAAGCCGCCGGCGTCGAAGCCGCCCTGGCCGCCGCCCCGCGCGCCGCCCCCGAAGGGCCCGAAGCCCCCGCTGTCGTACTGCTTGCGCTTGTCGGGGTCCGAGAGCAGGTCGTAGGCCTGCTGGACCTCCTTGAAGCGCTCCTCGGCCTGCGCGTCGCCCCCGTTGCGGTCCGGGTGGTACTGGCGCGCGAGCTTGCGGTAGGCCTTCTTGATGTCGTCGGCCGGCGCCTTGCGGTCGACGCCGAGCACCTTGTAGGGATCGGGGGGCACGGCGGCGACCTAGATGGTTGCGTCGGCGGCCCGCATGGCCGGCTGGTCGTGCTCGGCGGATGCCGGGCGACGCGGGCCGGAGGGGGACGGTGGCCGAGCCACGGACCCCTTCGGCCGGGGGCGATCCGGCGCCGCGGGACGCGGCCGGACGGGCGCGGGGGTGGTCGGGGCAGCCATCATGCGGCGACGACCACCCGCGCGGGGCGCAGGACGACGTCCCCGAGCCGGTAGCCGGGCTGGTAGACCTCGACGACGGCGCCCGAGGCCGCGCCCTCCACCGGGTGCTGGGCCATGGCCTCGTGCTGGTTGGGGTCGAAGGGCTCGCCCTTGGGGTCGAAGCCCTCGATGCCCACCCGTGCGAGGGCGGCCAGCAGCTCGGCCTGGACGAGGCGGATGCCCTCGGCGAGCTGACTGTCCTCCGGGGCCGAGGCCAGCGCGCGGCCGAGGTTGTCGAGCGCGGGCAGCAGCTCCTTCGCGAGCCGCCCGACGCCGCGGCCCTCGGCCGCGGCCAGGTCGCGCGTCACGCGCCGGCGGTAGTTCTCGAAGTCCGCCTGCGTGCGCTGCGCCAGCGCGAGGTACTCGTCGCGCTGCGCGGCGCGGGCCTGGAGCTCCTCCAGATCCTCGACCACGGGCTGGGCCGCCTGCGGCTCCGTCGCCTGGGGGGCGCCGTCGGCGGCCGCCGGGGCGGCGGCTGGCT
>JALYMR010000264.1 GCA_030773615.1 Actinomycetota bacterium | reverse complement strand
CCCCGAGCGGTTCGGCCGCACCCGGTTTGCGTGATGGACCATCGCGGTGGCGAGCCACAGCACGCGCCGCTCGACCTGGGCCAGGGCGCTCGGGTCGACCTCGACCTCGGGCACGGCGGCGGACGGGGCCCCGCGCGGCACGGGGCGGAGCCTACGCCAGCGCGGCCAGCGCGCGCAGCTGCTCGAGGCGTCCGGCGAGGCCGTCGGCCACGGGCGTGACCCCGAGGGACGTCGCCCCCGCCGCGGCGAACGCCCACAGCCGCTCGCGCACGCGCTCCTCGGGGCCGCACAGGGTGACCGCGTCGATGAGCTCGCCGGGGAGGGCGGCGCCGGCCTCCTCGCGCCGACCCGCGAGGTAGAGGTCCTGCACCTCGCGGGCGGCGTCGGGGAAGCCGAGGCGCCGGACGAGGTCGTTGTAGAAGTTGCGCTCGCGCGAGCCCATGCCGCCCACGTACAGGGCGACGTGCGCGCGCAGCGCGTCCCGCGCGCGCTCGAGGTCGTCGTCGACGCGTGCGTGCACCCAGGGGGCGACGTCGAAGCCCTCGAGCGAGCGCCGCGCCCGCGTCGCGCCCTCCTCGAGGTCCCCGCGCAGGTCGGCGAGCCCCTCGGGCGAGACGAGGATGGGGATCCAGCCGTCGGCGATCTCGCCCGCCAGGGCCACGCTGCGCGGACCGATCCCCGCGAGGTAGATGGGCACGCGCTCCTGGGCGGGGGCGATGGTGAGGCGCAGCGCGCGCCCCGGCCCGTCGGGCAGCGGGAGGGTGAGGGTCTCGCCCTGGAGCTCCACGCGCTCGCGGGCGAGGGCCATGCGCACGACGGCCACGTACTCGCGCGTGCGCTGGAGCTGGCGACCGAACCGCTGGCCGTGCCAGCCCTCGGCCACCTGGGGCCCGGAGGGCCCCAGGCCGAGGACGAAGCGCCCGCCCGAGAGCTGGTCGAGCGTCGCCGCCGTCATCGCCGTCATCGCCGGGGAGCGCGCGGGCATCTGGAGGATCGCCGAGCCCAGCCGGATGCGCGTCGTCCGGGCGGCGAGCCACGCGAGCACGCTCACCGCGTCCGACCCGTAGGCCTCCGACGCCCAGACGGCGTCGAAGCCCAGGCGCTCCGCCTCCTGGGCGAGCGCGAGCTGGTCGCGGTGGTCGGTGCCCGCATCCCAGGGACCGAGGTGGACCGAGAGGCGCATCCCCCGTCATGATGCACGGCCGACCATGGCGACCCAGACCACGAGCCTCGATCCGTTTCCCCTCACGGACGAGCAGCGGGCCATCCGCGAGGTGAGCCGCTCCTTCGCGCTCGAGCGGATCCGACCCGCCGCGCGGGCCGTCGACGAGGCCGACCACGCGGTCCCGTGGGAGCTGTGGCACGACGCCTCGGAGATCGGGCTGACCGACTTCATGCTCCCCGAGGCGCAGGGCGGCGGGGGCATCGACGACGTGTTCACGGGCTGCCTCGTGCAGGCCGAGCTCGCCTTCGGCGACATCGGCATCGGGAACCTCATCACCTCGAACGGCTTCTTCGCCGCGGCGGTGCGGGCGCTCGGCGACGAGGGGCAGCGGGCGCGCTGGCTCGAGCCGCTGTGCGGCCCGCGCCCGCCCATGACCGCGCTGGCGGTCACGGAGCCCGGGGTCGGGTCGGACGCCGCCGCGCTGCAGACCCGGGCCCGGCGGACGGACGCCGGGTACGCCCTGACCGGACAGAAGGCGTGGATCTCGAACGCCGGCGTGGCGGGCGCCTACCTCGTGTTCGCCACGGTCGACCCCGCCCTGCGCGCCCGCGGCGTCACCGCCTTCGTCGTCGAGGCCGACGCACCCGGCCTGTCCTTCGGCGCCCCCACCCCGAAGATGGGCCAGCGGGCGATCCAGAGCGCCGAGGTCTACCTCGACGACGTGGAGGTGCCCCTCGACCACCGCCTGGGCGAGGAGGGCGAGGGCTTCCGCGGTCTCATGCGCACCTTCGACGAGTCGCGGGTGACGCTCGCCGCCGCCTGCGTCGGCCTAGCGCGCGCCGCCCTGGAGTACGCGACGGCCTACGCCCGCGAGCGCCGGAGCTTCGGCACGCCGATCATCGACCACCAGGGCGTCGCCTTCCGCCTGGCCGACATGGCCACGAAGGTCGACGCCGCGGAGCTGCTCACCCTGCGCGCCGCACGCACCCTCGACGCCGGCGGCGAGGTGAACCGGCAGGCCGCGATGGCCAAGCTCTTCGCCTCGGAGGCGGCCATGTTCGCCACCTGGGGGGCGGTGCAGACCCTGGGCGGCAACGGCTACTCGCGCGAGCACCCGGTGGAGCGCTGGATGCGCGACGCCAAGCTCGAGGAGATCGAGGAGGGCACGTCGGACATCCAGCGCCTGATCATCGGGCGCTCGCTCGCGCGAGGCTAGGCCGAGCCACCGGCGGCCTGGCCGCCCGTCTCCGTGCTCGTGCCCTCGATCGTCTGGGGCCGGCCGCCCGCGCTGACCTCGATGCGCCGCGGCTTGGCCTGCTGGGCGACGGGCACCCTGAGCGTGAGCACGCCCTGGTCGTAGCTCGCCTGCAGCGCCTCCGTGTCGAGGTTCTCGCCCAGCGAGAGCTGCCGGTTGAACGCCCCCTGCGGGCGCTCGGCGACGAGCACCTCGTCGCCCTCCTGGCGCTGGAGCTGGCGCTCGGCGCGGATGCTCAGCACGTTGCGCTCCGAGGTGACGTCGATCGTGCCGGGGTCGACGCCGGGCAGGTCGAGCTGGATCACGACCTCGTCGCCGCGGCGGAACGCGTCCATGGGGAAGCTGCGCACCGCCTGCGGGGGCGCAGCCGCGAGCTGGCCCATGAGGCGATCGACCTCGCGGAAGGGATCGAAGCGGATGAGCACTCGCAGACCTCCTCTCGTCGGTTGACGTCGTCGTCGGGTGGATACCCGGTCTGCGGGGGCGGCCTACCGTGACCGACGATGCCGGCCCTCCTCAGCGAGCGCGCCGCGGGGGGCGTGGTCTTCGCGGCCTCGGGTGCGGTCCTCGTGCTCGAGATCCTCGCCGTGCGGATGCTCGCGCCCTACGTGGGCCTCACGCTCGAGACCTACACGACGATCATCGGCGTCGTGCTCGCCGGCATCGCGCTCGGATCGTGGCTCGGTGGGAGGCTGGCCGACGCCGTCGCCCCCCAGCGGCTCCTCGGGCCGCTGCTCGTGGCCGGGGGCCTGCTCGCGATGCTCACGGTGCCCGCGGTGCGGCTGCTCGGCGGTGCGGCGGGTGACGAGCAGGCCTCGGGCACCGTCCTCGTCGGGCTGCTGAGCTTCCTGCCGCCCGGGGCGGTGCTCAGCGCGGTGACCCCCGCCACCGCGAAGCTCCAGCTCGCCGACCTGGGACGCACGGGCTCCGTGGTGGGCCGCCTGTCGGCCTGGGCGACCGCGGGCGCCCTGACCGGCACGTTCGCCACCGGCTTCGTGCTCGTGCCCAACGTGCCCACCCGGGCCAGCGTGCTCGCCGTCGGCGGCGCCCTCGTGCTCCTCGGGCTCGCGCTCGCGGTGCGCCTGGGGACCGCGCGGCGCGCCGGCGCAGCCGGCGCCCTCGGCCTGGCGCTGGCGCTGGGCACGGGCGGCGTCGCGGTCGGGTCCCGCTGCGACGCGGAGAGCGCCTACTTCTGCGCGGAGGTCGAGCGCGACGAGGCGCGCCCCACCGGGCGGGTGCTCGTCCTCGACGGGCTGAGCCACTCCTACGTCGATCTCGCCGATCCGCGCCACCTCGAGTTCGCTTACGTGCGCTGGATCGGCGACCTCGCGGACGTCCTGCGCCCCGCCCGTGCGCCGCTCGAGGCGACCTTCCTGGGCGGCGGGGGCTTCACCCTGCCGCGCTACCTGC
>JALYMR010000263.1 GCA_030773615.1 Actinomycetota bacterium | reverse complement strand
CCTCGGCCGCGGTGGCGACGGCCTCGAGCGCGGCCGGCTCGAGCCCGAGCGCGCCGCGCCCGCCGCCGGCCGCGGTGACCTCGGCGATCCGGGCGAGGACCTCCTCGGGCGTGAGCTCGCCGTCGCAGCCCGCGCCCCACACCACCCCCAGGACGGCGGGGCCCGCGGCGGCCACGTGCGGCGCGCTCGCCACGCACACCGCGTCGGCCAGGGGGCTGCCCAGCCCCGCCTCGTCACCGTGGGCGAGAGCGTCGCCCCCCACGTCGAGCAGGACGACGAGGTCGCAGCCCAGGCGCTGGGCCGCGTCGGCCAGCGCGACGCCCAGGGCCGCGGGGCCGCCACCCGGATCGGCGAGCACGACCGGCTCGCCCCGCCGCGCCGCGACCCTCGCCTCGGCGAAGCGGAACCCGCCCGGCCCGCGCGCGTCCGGGCCCGCGAGCGCGACGTGGGCGTTCAGGCGCTCGGCGCCCTCGACCTCGTCGAGCGTCCGGGGGCCCGGGAGCGGATCGACCACCCGCCGCTCCCAGGTCAGGCCACCGACGACGCAGGGGGTGTCCAGGGTGGCGGCCACCTCGGCGAGGGCGACGGCGCCCACGACGTCACCGCCGCCGCCGATGCCCAGGACGAGGGCGCGCCGGGCGGTGCGCAGCGCGGAGAGCAAGCGCCGGGCTAGGCGAGCGCCGGCACGCCCCCGCGGCAGATCTCCTCGATCTTCTCCGCGGCGCGCTCGAACTCGTCGTCGGAGAGCACGGGGGTGCCCTCGAAGGGCAGCTCGCGCTGGAGCTGCAGCCAGGACCGGCAGCCGCCGTACTCCGCGCGCACCTTCACCGTCACCGGCCGGGGGATGCGGTGGGTGCGCAGGAGCACGACGTGCAGGGGGTGCCGCCGCTTCCAGGCCAGCCGCTTCTCGGCGTAGTCCGGGGTCCACACGTAGAAGGGCGACAGCGCGTCGACGGTGCGGGGGTCCGTGACCGTCCAGTGGCCGGCGACCTCCGCCCACGCCCGGATGCGCACCCGGTCGGGCTGGTCGAGCCCGACGTCCTCGCCCAGCGCGCTCTCGGGCGGCTCGCCGTCCGGCCACACGCCCTCCTCGAGCGCCCGGCGCAGCTCGGGCTGGTGGGAGCGGCGGACGAGGTCGCTGCGCTGGTGGTCGAAGGTGGGGTACAGGAAGAAGCGCTGGTGCTCGAGCTTGAAGTGCTTGTCGACCTCGCGCACCCCGCCCTTGCGCAGGGTGACGAGCTGCTCGCCCTCGGCGAGCGCGCGGACGGTGACCGCCCATTCCTTGAAGGCGAGAGGCATGAGAGGCTCTTGGATGCGAGAGTCGTTCGGAGTTGGAAAGAGAACGTCCCGCATGGGCGGGACGTCCCCGCAACGTAGCGGACATCCGGCGAGATCCAAAGCGTGCGAGCGCCTGTTCTTAGAGACGCAGCCCGGCGAGCGCCTCGAGGGCCTCGAGCAGCGCAGCGAAGTCGTCCTCGCCGTGGCCGCGCCCGTGCGCGGCGACCAGGAGCTCGCGGACGTCGGCGGCGGCGGGGAAGGGCACCCCGGCGGCCTGGCCCTCCTCGAGGCACAGGCGCACGTCCTTGAGCATGTGCTCGAGCTTGAACAGCGCCGTGTAGTCGTGCTCGCGCATGGGGCCGGCCTTGAGGTCGAGCATGGTCGAGCCGCCGGAGCCGGCGCCCATGACCTGGACGAGCGCGTCGAGGTCGACCCCCGTGGCCCGGGCGACGAGGAGCGCCTGGGCCAGGGTGCTCGCGTTCGCCGCCGCGACGGCGTTGTTGATGAGCTTGAGCATCTCGCCCTGGCCGAGGGCGCCGACGTGCACGACGAGGGCGCCCATCGCGTCGAGCAGCGGCCGGGCGCGGGCCACGGCCGCCCCGGAGCCCCCGGCCATGATCGTGAGCGTGCCGTCGGCCGCCCGGGGCGCCGAGCCCGTGACCGGGGCGTCCACGAGCTCGACGTCAGCCTCCGTGAGGCGCTCGCCGATCGCGCGGGTCTCGCTCGGCGCGATCGTCGAGCAGTCCACGCAGAGCAGGCCGGGGCGCGCGCCGTGGATCGCCCCCTGCTCCCCGAGCAGGACCTCCTCGACCTGGGCGCCGTCGACGACCATGGTCACGAGGACGTCGCTGGCCGCCGCGACCTGCGCGGGGGTGGCCACCGGGGTGGCGTCGTGCTGCGCCGCCCACGCCTCCGCCTTGCCCGCCGTGCGCGACGCGACGGTGAGCGGGAAGCCTGCCCGGGCGACGTTCGCCGCCATGCGCGACCCCATGATGCCCAGCCCGACGAACCCCGCTCGCAGCACGGGCGGCAGGCTAGCCGCGGGTCCTCGCGCCGCGCTTCGCTCCCCGGGGAGCGGCAACGCCCCCGCGCGCGGCAGTCGTCGCTCGTGTGGCGGCTCGGGCCCCTCTGGGCGTCGTCGACGAGCGGGCGCAAGCGCCGGGTGGCGGTCGTCGAGGATCGCGGCGGGACTCGAGCTCCCGCTCGGACAGCCTCTCGCTGCGCCACCCTTCGCTCATCCGGGGACCCTGCTGACCGCCGTCGCGTCGCGCGGCGCGCGCAGGGCCCGGCCCCGCCTACGCGGCGACCCCCTGCAGCTCCTCGTCCTCCGTGTCGGCCAGGTGCTGGTGGGAGGGGCAGTAGCCGTTGCGGGGCAGCGGCACGCGCTGGCAGGCGGTGCCCCGCCGCGTCATCGCCCGGCACTCGGGGGCCTCGCCCTCGAGCGCGAGCGCGCGCCTGGGCTGGCGGGCGAGCCAGTCGTCGGCGCAGGCCAGGTAGGCCGCGATGACGTTCCACACCCGCTCCTGGGCCGCGACGGGGAAGTAGGCCCGCACGTCGTTGAACAGCGTGCGCGCGGGGCGGCGGAAGTAGTGGCGATCGGTGGCGAGGCGTTCCACGGACGCCTCGCAGGCGCGGAGCACCTGCTCGTGCGCGCTGCGCATGCCCTCCTGGCCGACCGGGCGGATGTCCCGGGCGAGCTCCCGGTAGATCGCGCGGCTGAAGCGGTACATGGCGAGCCTTGCCTCCTCCTGCCCTCGTCTTCTGGGCTGAGCGAGTATGGCTCCCGCCCCTGTGCCGGGGACGTAGCTCAGGTTGACTTCCCGTTAAGAGGAGGATCGCCGGGGGAAGGGGTGGGGGGTGCCCCCGGTCCTGCTGCACCACCCGGCCTCGCTCGAGCACGACCCGGGTCCCCATCCCGACCAGCCCGCCCGCATGGTCGCGATCGAGCGCGAGCTCGCCCCGCGCGACTGGCTGGGCTGGGAGCGCCGCGAGTCGCCCGAGGCGTCGCGATCCGTCCTCGAGGCGGTGCACCCCCCCGCGTACCTCGACCACCTCGAGGGGCTCTCGGCCCGTGGGGGCGGGATGCTCGACATGGACACGATCATGAGCGAGGGCTCGTGGCGCGCCGCCCTGCACGTGGCGGGCGGCGCCGTCGCCGGCGTGGACCTCGTGCTCGGGGGCGAGGAGCGCGTCGCGGCGTCCGCCCACCGCCCGCCCGGCCACCACGCCACCCGGACCCGGGCGATGGGCTTCTGCCTGGTCAACGGGGTCGCCGTGGCCGCCCAGCACGCGCTGGACGCCCACGGCCTGCAGCGTGTGCTCGTCCTGGACTGGGACGTGCACCACGGCAATGGGACGAACGACATCTTCCTCGACTCCGAGCGGGTGCTGTTCGCGTCCATCCACCAGTCCCCGCTCTATCCGGGCACGGGCCCGGCGAGCGAGGTGGGGGAGGGCGGGGGCACGGGCTACACGGTGAACCTGCCCGTCCCGCCCGGCTCGGGCGACGAGACGTGGGTCTCGCTCCTCGCCCACGTCGTGCGGCCGCTCGCGCAGGCCTTCGCCCCCCAGCTCGTGCTCGTGTCCGCGGGCTACGACGCCCACGCGGACGACCCTCTGGGCTCCTGTCGGGTCAGCGACGGGGGCTTCGCGGGGATGGCCGCCCACGTGCGGTCGCTGGCCGAGGCCGCGGGGGCGCCGGTCGTCGTCGTGCTCGAGGGGGGCTACGACCTCGCCGCGCTCGCCCGCTCGTTCGCCGCGACGCTCGAGGTCCTCGGCGCGCCGAGCACCCCGGCGCCGCCCGAGCCGCCCGTCCACCGCCTCGCCGCGGAGGCCCGGGGGCGGCTCGCGACGTACTGGACGCTGCCCGAGTAGGCCGGGGCCCCCCGCTCAGTCGCCGGGCAAGGTGACCGGCGGCGGCTCCTGCGCGGGCGGGGTCGTCCCCGGCGTCGCGGGCGGGTCCGTCGCCGTCGGCGGGTTCGTCGCCCCCGGCGGGGTGGTCGTCGGCGGGGGCACGGGCGGGGGCGCGGGCACCGTGGTCGTCGTGGGGGGCAGGGGCGCCGGGTCCGCCGTGAGCTCGACGAAGGCGGCGGCCAGCGCGGCCCCCGAGAGGGCGAGCACGAGGGCGAGCAGCGCGAGCGGCGCCCGCCACCCCGGCGGGGGCGCCAGGCG
>JALYMR010000262.1 GCA_030773615.1 Actinomycetota bacterium | reverse complement strand
TCCTCCATGGGGACCACCTGCGTCATCCCGCCGCCCGCGGCGCCGCCCTTCACCCCAAACACCGGACCCAGCGACGGCTCGCGCAAACACGCAATCGGACGCTTGCCGATATGCCCCAACCCCTGGGTCAGGCCCACCAACGTCGTCGTCTTGCCCTCCCCCGCCTTCGTCGGCGTCATCCCCGTCACACACACAACCTTGCCCTGCGGCGCATCCGCCAGCCGATCCAGCACCCCAAGGTCGACCTTCGCCTTGAACCGCCCATACGGCTCAACCTCATCCGCCTCCAGCCCCAACCCCTCCGCAATCCGCTCAATCGGCTGAAGCTCCGCCTCCTGCGCGATCTCCAAACTGCTCTTCATCCCGGCTTGACCCCCCTGTTGGACCCCTAGTGGCTGACGGCGGCCGCGGCCAGCTCGGACACGAGCTTGTCCTCGTAGAAGCGCTCCACGGCGAACGGGGCGATGAGCTCCGGCGTCTGCCCGGTGTCCACGAGCTCGGCCAGCGTCTGGCCGACGATGGGGGCGGCCTTGAAGCCGTACGTCCCCCACCCGGCGCTCACGTGGAAGTTATCGACCTCCGTCTTGCCCAGGATCGGGCTGTAGTCCGGGCTCAGGTCGCACAGGCCCGTCCATGTGCGCAGGATCCGCGCGCGCTCGAGCTGCGGGAAGAGCTCCAGGGCGTGGCGGCTGACCTCCTGGAGGAAGTTCAGCGTGCCGTTGTGCTGGTAGCTCTGCCAGGGCTCGATCTCCGCGCCCATGAGGAACTCGCCGCGGTCGGTCTGCGAGATGTAGACGTGCATCTGCGAGGAGACGATGACCACGTCGAGCAGGGGCTTGACCGGCTCGGTGACCAGCGCCTGGAGGATGTGCGTGGTGATCGGCATGTCGACGCCGGCCAGGTCGCAGGTCAGGGTGCTCCACCCCGCCGTGCAGTTCACGACGACGCCCGCGTCGATGTCGCCCCGGTTCGTGCGCACCTTCGAGATGTGGCCGTTCGTGCGCTCGAGGCCGGTGACCTCCGTGTAGGGGTGGATCTCCGCCCCGCCCTGGTCGGCTCCCCGGGCGAAGCCCCACACGACCGCGTCGTGGCGGATGATGCCGCCCGGCGGGTGGTAGAGGGCGCCCATGACCGGATAGGTCGCGTGCTCGCTCATGTCCATCGCGGGCGCGAGCTTCGCGATCTCGTCGCGGCCGATGACGCGGGTGTCGATGCCCTGCAGCCGGTTGACCTCGGCCCGGTTGGCCATGACGAACATGGACCGGTCGGAGTGCGCGAGCGTGAGGTGCCCGCACTGGCTGAACATGAGGTTGAACTCGAGCTCCTGGGAGAGCCCCTCGTAGAGCTTCACGCTCTTGTCGTAGAACTTCGCGCCCTCGGGCGTCTTGTAGTTCGAGCGCAGGATCGTCGTGTTGCGCCCCGCCGCCCCCGAGCCGATGTAGCGCTTCTCGAGGATGGCCACGTTCGTGATGCCGCGCTGCTTGAGGTAGTAGGCGGTGGCCAGCCCGTGGGAGCCGCCCCCGATGATCACGACGTCGTAGCGCTTCTTGAGCTCCGGGCGCGACTTCCACATGCGCCGCTTGCGGAAGATGTCAAGCACTGGCGGTCAGCCTCTCCTTCGACGGCGCGGCACCGGCCCCGCCGGCCTCCCGCGCTCCCAGGGGTCCCAAGCGGTCGACGCCGATGGGCCCGCCGCCCAGGCGTCGTGCGGCGTCGAGCACCTGCTCCCACACGTACTGGCCCAGCGCGGCACCGAAGACCATGAGGAAGCGGTCCTCGTCCTCGCGGATGACGAGCCCCGGCGTGCGGGCCACCGACCCGGGGCGCAGCCCGCCCACCGGGGTGGACTTCGGCCGCAGGTCGAGCGCGGTGAAGCGCGCGAAGGTCTCGCGGGCCTGCGGGCCCACGACGGTCAGCGCGCCGTAGGCGGTGCGCAGGTCGAGCACGGAGACGTAGCCCTCCGCGCCGTCCGCCGCGGCCTCGACGCGCTGGCGCGCGCCGGTGCCCTCGCCCCCGAGCACGAGCGCCCGGTCGGGCTTCAGCAGGCACCACCACGCACCGTCGATGCGCTGGGCGACGCCGAACTCGTGCCGGAAGGCGCCGCCGCTCGCCGCCGCCATGACGCCGGGGAGGACCTCCACCCGGGCCTGGACCTCCACCTTGGGCAGGTGGGAGACGTCGGCCACGCCGACGGTCGCCCCGGAGGGGTCGTCCTCCCCGAAGGCGACGGGCACGTTCCAGCCCTCGCGCACCTCGAAGCGCGCGCCGTCCGCGCGGGTGGCCACCTCCATCGGGCTGCGGGCCACCGGCGTGCGGCCGGCGTGCGCGACGGCTCCGTCGGGCTGCAGGAACTCGAGGCTCACGAGCGCAGCACCTCCCCCTCGGGATCGTAGAACGGCGCGGTCTGCACCTCGGCCTGCAGCCTGCGCCCCTTGTCGGAGATGGTGATCGCCGTGCCGTCCTCGGCGAGCTCGGCCGGCACCCAGGCGATGCCGATCACCCGCCCGAGCTGACGCGAGTAGCGCGAGCTCGTGACCTGGCCGGCGACCGTGCCGCCGTCGGCGACGATCGCCGCGCCCTCCGTGGGGACCTCGCCGTCGGGGAGCGTGAAGCCCACGAGGGTGCTCTCCTTCGGCTCCTCGGCCGCGCGCTGGAGGGCCCAGCGGCCGATGAAGTCCTCCTCCTTGTCGAGCTTGACCGTCCACGGCATCGCCGCGCTGTACGGGTTGGACTCCGAGTCGGTGTCCTGCCCGACGAGGATGTGCATCTTCTGCAGGCGCAGGATGCGCTGCGGCTCGAGCCCGAAGGGCCGTATGCCGAACTCCCGCCCCGCGTCGAGCACCGCGTCCCACAGGTCCTGCCCCTGCGCGGCGGGGAAGTGGATCTCGTAGCCGAGCTCCCCGGTGAACCCGATGCGCAGGGCGAGGCAGGGCACGCCCGCGATGGGCGCCCGCTTCGCGTCGAGGTACTTGAAGCCCTCGTTCGAGCAGTCGAGCCCCGTGAGCTTCGCGAGCACCTCGCGCGAGCGCGGCCCCGCGATGTTGATCGCCCCCATGGCCTGGGTGAGGTCCGTGAGGTGGGCCTCCATGCGCCAGTCGGCGAGCCACCAGGAGAACCACTGCTCCACCGCGCCGGCCCCGCTCGAGGTGGTCGTGACGTAGAACGTGTCCTCGTCGAGGCGGCACACCGTGCCGTCGTCCGTGATCCGCCCCGCGTCGGAGGTGAGCACGCCGTAGCGGATGCGGCCCGGCTGGATGCTCGAGATCCGGTTGGGGTACAGGCGGTCGAGGAACTGCCCGGCCTCGGGACCGCGCACGAGCAGCTTGCCCAGGGTCGAGACGTCGATGACCCCGACGCGCTCGTGGACGTTGAGCGCCTCGCCCTCCGGATCGCCGTAGTCGTACGCGCGCTTCCAGTCGCCGGCCCAGCGCACGGTGGCGCCGAGCTCCTCGTGGCGGGCCTGGATGGCACCCCGCTTCGCGGGCTCGAACGGCCGGCCGGCGAAGGCGCCCATGGGCACGGTGGACCAGGGCGGGCGCGACGTGGTCGACCCGATCTCCTGCATGGGCTGGCCCGTCTCGCGGGCCATGAGGCGCGCGGACGAGAGCTGGCACATGCGGCCCTGGCAGGGACCCATGGTCGCGGTGAGGTACCGCTTCATGAGCTCCATCTGGTCGTAGCCCTCGTCGATGACCTTCTTGTAGTCCTTCGACGTCAGGTCCTCGCAGACGCAGGCGAAGCACTTCCCGCGGCCCTCGCCGACGCTCGCCGGCGGCTCCACGTCGGCGACGGACACCTCGCGGTCGAGCTCGGCCAGGCGGGCCCGGGCCTCCTGCAGGCGCGAGCCCGCGCCGTTCTGCGCGGTCCCGTCGCCCAGCGCGGCGGCCACCTCCATCCCCGCGGCGGTCCCCGACAGCTCGACGGCCTCGCCGCGGGCGCCCGCGACCTCGCCGACCGGGTGCACGTGCGGGGGTCTCTCGTCGAGCACGACCGTGCCGCGCTCGCCGTCGTAGTGGGCCTGGACCCCGGCCTGCTGGATGAGCGAGGTCGAGGGGTAGACGCCGCCGGAGACGACCACGAGGTCGCAGGCGAACGCCTGCTCCTGCCCGCCCGCGACCGTGCCGAGCACGGCGCCCTCCACGCGCTTGCGGCCCTTGGCCTCGAGCACGGTGCTGCCCGCGAGGACGGGGACGCCCGCGGCGCGCAGCGCCTCGGCGGGCGTGCCGGGCGTCGTGCGCAGGTCGGCGACGGCGGCGATGTCCACGCCCGCCCGGTAGAGGGCGAGGGCGGCGTCGAGCCCGCGGTCGTCCGTCGTGGCCACCACGGCGCGGTAGCCCGGGCGCACGGCGTACATGTGCACGAGGCGCAGGGCGCCGCCCGAGAGCATGACCCCGGGCAGGTCGTTGCCCGCGAACACGAGCGGCTGCTCGATCGTGCCCGTGGCGAACACGTGGTGGCGCGCGCGCACCTGGTGCAGCGTGTCGCCCTGCCAGACGGGCACGAGGCCGTGGTAGAAGGCGAGCGCGGGAGCGCTCGAGAGGATCTCGACGCCGGCGGCGCGCGCCCGTTCCGTCAGCTCGCGGGCACGCTCGCGGCCGCCGGTGTAGAGCAGGTGGCCGCCGGGCTCGGGCCCGTCGTCGGCCAGCACCGTGTCCGCCCCGCCCTCCGCCGCGGCGATCGCGGCGGCGAGGCCGGAGGGGCCGCCGCCGACCACGAGGACGTCGGCGTGGCGGCGGCGGTACTCCGTGCGCCACTCGCGCTCGGCCTGCTTCTTGCGCAGCTTGCCGAGGCCGGCGATGTGGCGCAGGGCCTTCTCGTACAGCGGCCAGGCCGGCTTGGGCCACATGAAGGTCTTGTAGTAGAAGCCCGGCGGGGTGAAGGGCCCGCCCGCGATGTCGACGATGCGCATCGCGTCGAACTCGACGCTCGGGAAGCTGTTCTGCGAGACGACGCGCTGGCCCTCGCGGGCGGGCTCCGTGCAGGCGCGCACGCCCGGGGAGCCGTCGACCTCCACGAGGCAGTTCGGGCACTGCCCGGCGCAGCACATGAGGCCGCGGGGGCGGTGGTACTTGAAGGAGCGCGACAGGGTGCGCTGGCCCGCGGCGTGGAGCGCGGAGCCGATCGTGTCGCCCTCCTGGGCCTCCACCGTCCTGCCGTCGAAGGTGAAGGAGAGGACCTTCGTGCGCGAGATGCGCTCGTCGGGCTGCTGGGGCAGGCGGCTGGCCTGCGCCGAGGGCTTGGGCTTGCGGAACGCGCTCACTGCACTCCCCTTCCTCCGAGGGCTCCTCCGGTGGGGGCGAGGGCGCTCGCCGCCCGCTCCTCCTGAGTCTCGTGGGGGAGCGCGGTGGAGAAGACCTCGTTCGTCACCGTGTCGCGCTCGGCGATGAACCACTGCCGGCAGCCGGACCGGTGGAACCACCACTCGCGCTGCCTGCCGGCGACGTTGCGCCGGAAGTAGTTGTAGGCGTTCAGGTCGCGCCAGGTCGGGTTCTCCTTCGGCCGGCTGGCGATCTCGCCGCCGTAGCCGAAGTCGTACACCTCGCGCACGCCGCAGTTGGGGCAGGTCAGGAGGAAGGACATCGGCGCGGGACCATAGACAAATAGGTCTAAGCGGGCAACGGGGAGTCGCTGAGGGCGGCCACGGCCCATCGCCGGCGCAGGGCCCCGGCGAGCGCTGCGCCCACCGGGCCGCGGGCCACGGCGAGTGGCCCGCAGCGCGTCACGGCCTGCACGCCGCGCACCGCGCTCGTGACGAGGACCTCGTCCGCGCGGGCCAGCCGGGCGAGGGAGAGCGGCGCCTGGCGGGCGCGCAGGCCGAGCGGCACCGCGAGGGCCGGGAGCAGGTCGCGGGTGACCCCGGGCAGCAGCCGGCCGTCGGCGGGCGGGGTGACCAGCGCGTCGCCCTCGACGGCCACGAGGCTGCCCCGCGTCGTCTCGAGCGGCTCGCCGTCCAGGTCGAGCACGAGCGCCTCGACCCCGTCGGGCTCGAGCCCGTCGCGGTCGAGCCACTTGTGCGCGCCCCAGCCGCCGGCCAGGCGCACCGCGTCGAGCTCGAGCGCGGCCTCGGGCAGGACCCGGCCGGCGTGCAGCGGCGCGACCTCCACCCGGACCCCGGGCGACACGATCACCCGGACCCGCGCCAGCGGCGCCGCCTCGCGGCAGGCGGCGAGGACCCGCTCCGCGGCCGCGGGGTCGAGCGCCGCGCCCCAGAGGGCCCGCACGCTGGCCGCCAGGCGGCGCAGGTGGGCGTCGAGCTCGACGGGCCGCCCGTCGACCGCGAGGAGCGTGGTGAACACGCCGCGGGCCGGGTCGGGGCGCACGGCGCGCAGC
>JALYMR010000261.1 GCA_030773615.1 Actinomycetota bacterium | reverse complement strand
CGTCAGCACCGGGGTCGACGACGACCTCGCGCTCGGCGTGCCCGGCACCCGCGGGGCACGCGCCACCGCCGCCGTCGCGCTGCGGCGTGGGTCCGCGCCGGAGGGGGTGCTGCTGGTGGGTCGCCGGACCGGCGAGATCAGGCAGGACGACCTGCAGCTGCTGCTCGCCTTCACCGAGCTCGCGAGCGGCGCGGTGCGCCGGGCCGACGAGCACGCCGCAACCCAGCGGGCCGCGACGCCGGACCCGCTCACGGGCGCGCTGAACCACGGGGCGTTCCAGGCGCGGCTGCGCGAGGAGATCGCGCGCGCGGAGCGCACCGGGCGGTCCGTGACCGTCGTCCTGCTCGACCTCGACCCCTTCAAGGCCGGCAACGACAGCTTCGGTCACCTCGCCGGCGACGAGCTGCTGCGCTCCGTGGCCGAGGCGCTGCGCGGGGTCGGGCGCAGCTACGACGCGGTGACCCGCTACGGGGGCGACGAGTTCGCCCTCGTGCTGCCCGCCACCGACGGGCCCACGGCGCGGGTCGTCGCCGACGCGCGCTGGCGCGCTCGAGACCATCCCGCTGCCGGAGGCGGGCACGGTCAGCGCAGCGGCGGGGGTGGCGGAGTGGCGGCCCGGCGACGACGCGAGCGACCTCGTCGAGCGTGCGGCCCGCGACCTGCTCGCGGCGAAGCGGTCCGGCGCCGGCCAGCCCGATCGTGTCGGGACCGACGACCGGTGGGACGGGCGGCCCGCGGCCGAGGCGGCCCTCCGCGAGCTCGAGGCGCTCGGGTACGAGCGCTCCCTGCTGGGCCGGTGCCGGCCCGACGGGTCGCTGGGCGTCGTCGCCGCCCGGGGCCACGACCGGCCCGACCCCGGGGAGGCGGCGCAGCGCGCCGTCCACGAGGGCCGCACGGTGCGGGTGGCGCTCGCCGCGGGTCGCGAGGCCGAGCTCGCCGCGCCCGTCCACGTCGGCTCCCGCCTGTGGGGCGCGCTCGCGGTGCGCTCGCCGCGGGCCGACGGCTTCGGCGAGGACGACGCCGAGCTCGTCGAGCGCGCGGGCGAGCACGTCGGCGCCGCCCTGCGCACGGCCGAGCTCTACCACGAGCTCGACCAGACGTACCAGGGCACCGCGGAGGCGCTCGCGGCCGCCCTGGAGGCAAAGGACGCCTACACGGCCGACCACGCGCACTCCATCACCGAGCTCGCCGTGCAGCTCGGGCGCGAGCTCGGTCTAAACGAGGGCGAGCTGCGCGACCTGCGCTACGGCGCCGTGTTCCATGACATCGGCAAGATCGCCGTGCCCGACGCCATCCTCAACAAGCCCGGGCCGCTCGACGAGGACGAGCGGGCGATCGTCCGCCGCCACCCCGTCGTCGGCGAGCAGATCCTCGCCCCCGTGCCCTTCCTGGCCGGCGTGCGCAGGATCGTCCGCCACAACCACACGAGCGCTTCGACGGCGCCGGCTACCCGGACGGCCTGCGCGACCACGAGATCCCGCTCGGCGCCCGCGTCGTGCTCGTCGTCGATGCCTACCACGCGATGATCTCCGACCGGCCCTACCGGCGGGCGCTCAGCCAGGAGGCCGCG
Source organism: Actinomycetota bacterium (assembly GCA_030773615.1). GTDB lineage: Bacteria > Actinomycetota > Thermoleophilia > Solirubrobacterales > Solirubrobacteraceae > JALYMR01. The sequence goes on along the minus strand of JALYMR010000261.1, from coordinate 3,744 downwards.
CGCGACGAGCTGCGGGCCGGGGCGGGGTCGCAGTTCGACCTCGAGGTCGTCGCCGCGCTCGTGCGCGTGCTCGAGGCGCAGACGGCGGGGTGAGGGCCCGATGGGCTGGAGGCGGGCGCGGTGAGCGGCCCGCCTCCATCGTGCCCGCTAGGAGATCTCGGGCTCCTGGTCCATCGCGGCGGCGGGCGGCGTCGTCTCCGTGGAGGACGCGGTGCCGATCGAGCCCGTCGTCGACGACGAGCTCGTGGTCGCGCTCGTGGCGGGCGGGGGGCTCGCCGGGGCCGTGGTGCTCGAGGTGTAGTCGAACTCCTCCTCGGCACCGAAGAGCAGGTCGAGGACCTTGTTGCGGACCCCCTCGTTGACCACGAGGGCCACGGCGCCGCCGACGACGGTCAGCAGGAGCAGACCACCGAGCCCACGGCGGCCGCGACGCTTGGGGCCCTTCTGCAGGCGCGTGGTCGCGTCGCGCAGCGCCTCGCTCGAGCGCTTGAACTCGCGCTGGAACTTGCGGTCGTTGAGCAGGTCGGCGGGCGCCTTGCCGTTGCTGGCGCGCCCGTACGCCTTGCGCCCGGACTCGAGGGCGACGCGCAGCTCCTCGCGCGCCTTCTCGTCCTGCAGCAGCCGCTGGACGGCCGGGTTGTCCTTCAGCGCGTAGACGGCGGCGAGGGCGCCGGCCGCACGCTTGCGTGTGGAGGCCATCGGCTCACTTCCCTTCGGTGGTCACGTGTGCGACCGTCCTACCCACTAGGCGGCAACGCGCTGCACGCGGCCGCCGGGAGCCTCGAGCGCCACCTCCAGGACCTCGTCGATGCGCTCGACGAAGGTGAAGTCCAGCCGCCGGCGCAGGTGCTCGGGGATGTCCTCGACGTCCTGCTCGTTGAGGGCGGGGGCGACGACGTGACGGATCCCGTGGCGCTGGGCGGCGAGCGCCTTCTCCTTCAGCCCGCCGATGGGCAGCACCTGACCGGTCAGGGTGATCTCCCCGGTCATGGCCACGTCCTCGCGCACGGGCCGGGCGGTGACCAGGGAGGTCAGCGCCGTGGCCATCGTGATGCCCGCCGACGGCCCGTCCTTGGGGACCGCGCCCGCGGGGACGTGGATGTGCAGGTCGTGGGTGGCGAACCAGTTCGAGGGCAGCCCGGGCGCGAGCTCCGCGAGGTGGCCGCGCACGTACGACAGCGCGGCCTGGGCGGACTCGCGCATGACGTCGCCGAGCTGTCCCGTGGTGGTGAGCTGGCCCGACCCGGGCATGGCGGTGGCCTCGATGAAGAGCACGTCGCCGCCCACCGGCGTCCAGGCCAGGCCCGTGGCGACCCCTGGGACGCGGGTGCGCCGCCGCGCCTCCCGGTGGAAGCGCGGCCGCCCGAGCAGCTCCCGGGCGCGCGCCTCCCCGAGGCGCACGCGCCCCGTCGCCTCGCCCTCCGCGACCTGGCGGGCGACCTTGCGGCAGATCGCGCCGAGCTCGCGCTCGAGCTGGCGCACCCCCGCCTCGCGCGTGTAGTCGGCGATGATCGCGCGCAGGGCGGCGTCGCTGACCTGCAGCTGGGAGCGCCTGAGGCCGTTGCGCTCGACCTGGCGGGGCAGGAGGTACCGCTTGGCGATCTGCAGCTTCTCGTCCTCGGTGTAGCCCGCGATCTCGATGATTTCCATCCGGTCGCGCAGCGGGCCCGGGACCCGGTCGATGTCGTTCGCGGTGGCCACGAACATGACCGCGGAGAGGTCGAAGGGCAGGTCGAGGTAGTGGTCGCGGAACGTGGCGTTCTGCTCGGGGTCGAGCACCTCGAGCATCGCGGAGGACGGGTCGCCCCGGAAGTCCGCGCCCATCTTGTCGATCTCGTCAACCATGAACAGCGGGTTGCGGGCTCCCGCGTCGCGCAGCGCGCGGATGATGACGCCGGGCAGGGCGCCGATGTACGTGCGCCGGTGCCCGCGGATCTCGGCCTCGTCGCGCACCCCGCCGACGCTGATGCGCTCGAACCGGCGCCCCAGGGCACGGGCGATGGAGCGCCCGAGCGAGGTCTTGCCCACGCCGGGCGGGCCCACGAAGCACAGGATGGAGCCGCGGGGCACGCCCTCGCGCGCGCCGACGAGCTTGTGCACGGCGAGGAACTCGAGGATGCGCTCCTTGACCTGCTCGAGCCCGAAGTGGTCGGCGTCGAGCACCTCGCGCGCGCGGCGCAGGTCGAGGTCGTCCTCCGTGAGCTCGCCCCAGGGCAGGGAGGCGATCCACTCGAGGTAGGTGCGGATCACGCCGAACTCGGCGGCCTGGGGCTGGAGGTTCTGCAGCCGCGTGAGCTCGCGGTCGACCTGGCGGCGAGCCTCCTCGGGCAGCTCGAGCGCGGCGAGGCGGTCGCGCAGCTCGTTGGCCTCCGCCGTCGCCTCGTCGGTCTCCCCGAGCTCCTCCTGGATCGCCCGCAGCTGCTGGCGCAGGACGAACTCGCGCTGGTTGCGCGACAGGTCCGACTGCACCCGCTCCTGGATGGAGGTGCCGATGGAGATGACCTCGAGCTCGTTCGCGAGCAGGTCGACGAGGCGGCGCAGGCGGGTCGCCACGTCGGGCTCCTCGAGGAGCGCCTGCTTGTCCTCCGTGCTCAGCCGCAGCGCGCTGGCCACGAGGTGCGACAGCGCGCCGGGCTCCTCGACGTTGGCCACCGCGACCTGCAGCTCGTCGGGCAGGTGGGCCGAGCCCTGCACTGCCTGGGTGAAGCTCTCCTCGACGGTGCGGCGCAGCGCGGTGAGCTCCGGCGAGCCCACGACGACGTCGGGCAGCGGGACGACCTCCGCCACGAGGTAGGGCTCCTCGCCGACCCACCGCTCCACCCGCACGCGCTGGGTGCCCTCAACGAGCACCCGCAGGCTGCCGTCGGGGACCCGCAGCATCCGGGCGACCGTGCCCAGGACCCCGATGCGGTGGAGCTGCTCGGGCCCCGGCGCCTCGACCTCGGGCTCGCGCGAGGCGATCATGACGAGGGTCCGGTCGCCCTGCAGGACGTCGTTGACGAGCTGCACGGAGCGCTCCTGCCCGACGGCCAGCGGGGTGAGCGTGTCCGGGAAGGGGACGGTCTCGCGCAGGGGCAGGACGGGCAGCGTCCTCCGCGCGTCGGGCGTCCCCCCGGCGCCGTCGCGCCCGGGCTCGCCCACCTGGCCCTCGAGCTCGATCACGTCACGTCGTCCCGGCGCTGGACGGGCACGGGGTGCACCCGGCGCTCGCCCTGGACGAGCGGCAGCTCCACGCGCAGGACGCCGTCGTGGTAGGTCGCGGTCGCCTCGTCGGCCACGACGTCGGCGCCGAGCTCGACCGTGCGTCGGAACGCCCCCGTCTCGATCTCGAGCTGCTGGAAGACGCGGCCCTCGCCCGTCGCCGCGGGCCGCTGGCCGGTCAGGACGAGCAGGCGGCCCTCGATCTCGAGCTGCAGCTCGGCCATGTCGATGCCCGCGAGCTCCGCGTGGACGACGGCCCGCGGCGGGTGCGGCTCGTAAAACACGTCCACCCGCGGTGAGAACCCCCCGCGGCGGGCGGGCCCGGGCGGTCGGGCGAACGGGTCGCCGAACAGCGCGTCCACCTCCCGACGCATCCGCTCGAACGCCAGCCGGTCGCGGTCGCGCGCCATGGTCCGGTCCTCTACCCGGCCGCCCCGCCGACGACGCCGCGCCCCCCCTCGCCCGGCCCGCCCACCTCGAAGACGTCGCCCTCGCGGGCGACATCCACCGGCCCGCCGAACTCCGCCGCGGCCTCCGCCGCGG
>JALYMR010000260.1 GCA_030773615.1 Actinomycetota bacterium | reverse complement strand
CTCGCCGCAGGCGGCGAGCGCGAGCGCCGCGAGCAGCGGGGCGAGGAGGGCCAGGGGTCGGGTCAACGGTTCTCTCCGGGTCGGGGGTCGAGCCACCGCTCCGCGGCGGCGAGGGCGAAGAAGAGGGCCACCGCGAAGGCGGCGAGGACGACGACCGCGGCGTAGGCGCGCGCGGTCTCGAGCTGGGGGATGGCCTGCAGGATGAGGTGGCCGAGCCCGGCCTCGGAGCCCGAGTACTCGGCGAACACGGCGCCGATGACGGCGACGGCCACCCCGATGCGCGCCCCGCTGAGCGCGGCGGGCGCGGCGGCCGGGAGCTCGGCGAAGCGGAACGCCTGCCAGCGCGAGGCGTCCATCGTGCGCAGGAGCTTGAGCAGGTCGGGGTCCACCCGGCGCAGCGCGTCGAGGGTGGTGACGACGACGGGGAAGAAGGAGACGAGGGCGATGATCGCGAGCTTCGGCGCGAGGCCGAACCCCAGCCAGACGACGAGGAGCACGGCGATCACGGGGATGGGCACGGCCTGGGAGGCGACGAGCACGGGGTACACCGCGCGCCGGGCCGCGCGCGAGAAGTGCAGGCCGACGGCCAGGGCGAACCCGGCGAGCAGCGCGACGAGGATGCCCAGGGCGACCTCGCCGGCGGTGACGAGGAAGTTGTCCCACAGCAGCGCGCGGTCGCGCACGAGCGCCGCCGCCACCTCCGTGGGGGCGGGGAGCACGAGGTCGTCGACGGCGCCGCCGCGCGCGTAGAGCTCCCAGGCCGCGAGCGCGAGGAGCACGAGCAGGGCGGCGCTCATCCGCGCAGCGCCTCGAGCGCCTGCTCGCGCAGGGCGACGAGCTCGGGGTCCGTGCGCTGCCGGGGACGGACCAGTGCGACCTCGAGCGTGGCCCGCACCCGGGCCGGGCGGGGGGTGAGGACGACGACGCGGTCGGCGAGCACGAGCGCCTCCTCCACGTCGTGGGTCACGAGCAGCACGGTGCGCGGCTCGCGCCCGAGCGCGTCCGCGAGCCAGGCCTGCATGTCCTGCCGGGTCAGGGCGTCGAGCGCGGCGAACGGCTCGTCGAGGCACAGGACGGGCTTGCCGGCGAGCAGCGTGCGCAGGAACGCCACGCGCTGGCGCATCCCGCCCGAGAGCTCGTGGGGGCGCGCGCGCTCGAAGCCCGCGAGGCCGAACGCGTCGAGCAGCGGCCGCGCGCGGTCGCGGGCGCGCTCGCGCGGGACGCCGGCCAGGCGCAGGGGCAGCGCGGCGTTGTCCAGCGCGGTGGCCCAGGGCAGCAGGAGGTCGCGCTGGGGCATGAGCGCCGCGCCGGGGGCGCGCACCTCGCCCCGGTCGGCGGCCTGGAGGCCGCACACGAGCTCGAGCAGGGTCGTCTTGCCGCAGCCGCTGGGGCCGACGACGGCGACCGTCTCGCCGGGGGCGGCGGCGAGGGTGACGTCCTCGATCGCCGCCACCACGCCGAATGCCTTCGCCGCGCCCTCGATCCGGATGGCGCCGCTCGTGCGCGGCGCTGCGACCTCGACGTCCACGGCTCCCTTCGCGGGCATTACCCCGACAGGTTCGACGGGTCAGCGCCGCACGACGGACGCGCTCTCAGCCGGCCTGCCGCCAGCTCCCCGGGTCGCGCGGCACCTTACCGGCCGCGCGGCCGGGCCAGCGCACGCACGAAGTCCTCGAGCTGCCCGGTCGTCCAGCACTCGAACGCCTCGCAGTGGCGCTCATAGCCGGCGATGACGGAGTCGCCGTAGTTCCAGTACAGGCGCGGCTCGGGGTTGAGCCACAGGGTGCGCCCGGCGCGGGCCGCGAGCCGGGCGAACACGTCGGCCCGGGCGTCGCGCCCGTTCGTGCGCGCGTCGCCGAGCACGATGAGGGTCGCCCGGGGGTGCAGGTCGTCCTCCACGAGGGCGCGGAACTCCGACCAGACGCGCCCGTAGTCCGTGTAGCCGGACACGTCGGCCACCCCCGCGTCGCGGCTGATCGCCTCGCTCACGACGCGGAAGTCGCGCAGGCGCGCGAAGAGGTCGGTGACCTCGCTCACGCGCTCGATGAACACGAAGGAGCGCATCCGCCGGAAGGCGTCGTGCAGCGCGTGCAGGACGGAGAGGAAGAACACCGACGCGCTGGTCACCGAGGTCGACACGTCGCACAGGACGTAGATCTCGGGGCGCCGGGGGCGCACGCGGCGCTCCTTGACCACGACGGGGACGCCGCCGGTCTCGAGCGAGGCGCGCAGCGTGCGCCGCACGTCGACGTGCGCCCGCCGGCGCTGGCCGTGGTGCTGCTGGCCCTGCGTCTTCAGCCGCCGCTTGAGCTGGGCGACGACGCGGTGCACCGCCGCGAGGTCCTGCAGCGGCCCGCCGGGCAGCGCGCGGTCGAGCTCGTGCAGGGGCCGGCTGGGGGGAAGCGCCCCCGCGCGCTCGATCTGCGCGCGCTCGAGCTCGCGGCGCAGGAGCGCCTCGAGGCGGCGCACCGCCTCCGGGGGCAGCCCCCCGGCGCCGCCCGGGTCGCTGCGCAGGCCGAGCGCCCGGCGCACCCGCTGCACGTCGACCCCCACGACCCCCGAGCCCTCCCCGCGGCGCCCGAAGGCGGCCACCGCCAGGCGGGCGAGGTCGCGCAG
>JALYMR010000259.1 GCA_030773615.1 Actinomycetota bacterium | reverse complement strand
CCGCCACGGGGTCGAGCGAGGTCGAGGGGGCCTGGATGCCGACGCGGAACAGCCCGCCCGGCCGCACCTGGGCCTGGGCCTGGGGCTCCTGGCCACCGTCGGCCTCGCCGCTCCCGCAGGCCGAGGCGATGAACGACAGCAGGGGCACGGACATGCCGATCACGCTGCCCCGGCGCAGGAACTGCGGCGGCCGATGTGGCCCGAGCGCAGCTCGTCGATCAGGTGGTTCTTGAGCTCGCTGCTCCTCGCGCGCACGGCGTCGAACCACCGGCGCTGGGGGTCCTCCATCCTCTTCTCCTCTTCGGGTCTGGCGCGCTGGAGTATGACGACGGCCGCCAGTACGCTCGCCCGATGGCCGAGACCCTGCAGGTGAGGCCGGAGGGCACCGTCCCGAACGTCGGGACGACGGGCGCCGCCCGCACCCCCCGTCAGGAGGCCGCCGCCCGCCATCTGTGGCCGCACTTCGCCAGGGTGGGGGAGGCGGGCACGGTGTTCGTGCGCGGGGAGGGCTGCCTCCTGTGGGACGAGGCGGGCAAGCGCTACCTCGACGCCCTCTCGACCCTGTTCTGCGTCAACGCCGGGCACGGCCGGGCGGAGATCGCGCGCGCCGGTGCCCGGCAGGCCGAGGAGCTCGCGTACGCGACGACCTGGGGCACCTCGCACCCGCCTGCCGTGGAGCTCGCCGAGCGCATCGCGGGCCTCGCCCCCGGCGCGCTCAACCGCGTGTTCTTCACCTCGGGGGGGTCGGAGTCCGTGGAGTCGGCCCTCAAGCTCTCCCGCGCGTACCACCGCCTGCGGGGGGAGCCCACGCGGGTGAAGGTCGTCGCGCGCGAGCTCGCCTACCACGGCACGACGATGGGGGCGCTCTCCCTCACGGGACTCACCTCCGTGCGCCGCGGCTTCGAGCCGATGCTGCCCGGCGCCTGCCACGTGCCGAGCACCTACGCCTACCGCGAGACGCCCGGGCGCCCGCCTCTGTGGACGGCCGACGCGATCGAGGAGCGCATCCTCTTCGAGGACCCCTCGACCGTCGCGGCCGTGATCCTCGAGCCCGTGCAGAACTCGGGCGGCTGCATCCCACCGCCCGAGGGCTACTTCGCGCGCGTGCGCGAGATCTGCGACCGCCACGGGGTCCTGCTCGTCTCGGACGAGACGATCTGCGGCTGGGGCCGCCTCGGGGCGTGGTTCGGCGCCCAGCGCTTCGGCTTCGAGCCCGACCTCATCACGACGGGCAAGGGCATGACCTCCGCCTACGCGCCGATGGGCGCGGTCATCGCGAGCGACGCGGTGGCCGAGCCGTTCCTGGAGCAGGGGGCGAGCTTCGACCACGGGCTGACCTTCGGCGGGCACCCCGTCGCCGCCGCCATGGCGCTCGCGAACCTCGACCTCATGGAGCGCGAGGACCTCCTGGGCCACGTGCGCCGCACCGAGCCCGGGCTGCGCCGGCGCCTGCGCGGCCTGCTCGACCTGCCGCTCGTGGGCGACGTGCGCGGCGCGGGCTTCTTCTGGGGGATCGAGCTCGTCGCCGACCAGGGGACGAAGCGCCCGTTCGCCCCCGATGCCGCCCACGCCCTGTGCACCCGCCTCGGGGCCGAGCTCGAGCGCCGCGGCCTCATCTGCCGGACGGCGGACCGCGGGTACCCCGTGATCCAGCTCGCCCCGCCGCTCATCGCGGGCGAGGAGGAGCTCGACGAGATCGAGGCCGTCCTGCGCGAGGTGCTCGAGGCGGCGGCGCCGTGACCGCCGGCGCGCTGCGCGCGCCCGAGCGCGAGGTCGTCTCCCACGACCCGTGGACGGGCAAGGTCGTCTTCGCCACCGAGGCGCTCGACGAGGCGGCGGTGCACGAGGCGGTCGGGCGCGCGGAGCGTGGCGCGGAGCGCTGGGCCGCCACCCCGGTCGCCGAGCGCGCGGAGGCCCTGCGCCGGTTCGCGGACCTCGTGGAGGCGCAGGCCGACGAGCTGGGCGGGCTCATCAGCCGCGAGGTGGGCAAGCTGCGCCGCGACGCCGAGGGCGAGGTCGCGTGGACGGCGCTCTCCGCGCGCTGGTACGCCGGCCACCCGCCGGCCGAGGGCCGTGCGGGGGGCGCCGTCGTGGCCCGCCGCCCGCTCGGGGTCATCGCGGCGGTCACGCCCTGGAACGTGCCGCTCGTCACCCCCGCCTGGAAGTGGCTGCCCGCCCTCGTCGCCGGCAACGCGGTCGTGTGGAAGCCCTCCGAGCTCTCCACGGGGGTCGCCGCCGCCGCCCACCGCCTGCTGCTCGAGGCCGGCGTGCCCGCGGATGTGATGCTGCTGGCGCCCGGCGGGGCGCGGACCGCCCGCGCCCTGTGCGCCGACGAGCGCGTGGCCGGCCTGCACTTCACGGGCTCCGAAGCGGCGGGCCGCGCGCTGCAGGCGCTCGCCGCGCCCCGCTTCGCCCGCTGCGCGCTCGAGATGAGCGGCCTCAATCCGGCCCTCGTCTTCCCGGACGCGGACCTCGACCTCGCCGCGGACTGCATCGTGGCCTGCGGCGCGGCGCTGGGGGGGCAGAAGTGCACGGCCACGCGGCGGGTGCTCGTCCACGAGGCGGTGCGCGGCGAGCTCGTCGAACGGCTTGTCCCCCGCCTCGAGGCCCTCCGTCCGGGTCCCCCCGCCGACCCCGCCACCACGCTCGCGCCGCTCATCACCCCGGCGGCGCGCGACGGGGCCCGCGAGCGCGTCGAGGGGTCGCTGGCCGCGGGCGCGCGCGTGCTCGCCTCGAGCCCGGAGGGCGCCGGGCCCAGCGCCTTCGCGGCGACCCTCCTCGGCGACCTCGCCCCGGACGACCCGCTGCGCCACGAGGAGCTCTTCGCGCCCGTCCTCACCCTGGAGGCGCTGCCCGACGACGACGCCCTGTTCGCGGCGGCGAACGCGACGCACTACGGGCTGTCCGCGGCCCTCTACACCCGTGACCCCGCCCGCCAAGACGCCGCGGCGGCACGGTTGCGCACCGGCGTCGTGGCCGTCAACCGGCGGGGCGACGACGTGGAGCTCGAGGCGCCCTTCGTCGGGGTCAAACGCTCGGGCAACGGGTTCGCGGAGGGCGGCGACTGGGTCTACGCCGCCGTCTGCGACCTCCAGGCCGTCTACCGCAGCTGAAGCTCGTCGCGCATCGCCGCGGCGAGCTCGCCCCGGCCCGTCGCCTCGAAGCCCGCGACGACCCGCCGCTGCTCGTCGAGGGGCATGTTCTGGCTGAGCTTGAACTCGGCCTGGACCTCCTCCACCGCGACGCTGAAGGCGACGACCCCGTGGGCCAGTCCGCGCACGAACTGCGTGTCCGTGTCGAGCCGCCACGGCTCCGGGGCGTCGCGCTCGAAGCGCTCGACGGTGGCCCGCAGGACGGCGAGGACCTCGGTCGGGTCCTCGCTCAGCCGGGGGCGGCCGCGGACGTGGACGGACACGTGGTCGAACGTGGGGACGGCGGGCTCGGGGCGCCCGTACCAGCGCGGCGTGACGTACCCGGCCGGACCCTGGAAGACGACGAGGACCGTCGCCCCTGCGCGGGCGAGGTCGGCGACCATGGGGTTGGCCCGGGCGAGGTGACTGACGAGCTCGCCGCGGTCCGGGCGGGCGAGGACGGGCAGCGGCGCGGCGCGAGGCGCTCCCGTCCCCTCCGTGGTGACCACGGTCGCCCACGGATGGTCGTCCATGACCTGCCACGCGCTCGCCTCGTCGCGCGGGCGGAAGTGGGACGGGACGTGCACGCGTCCGCCCTACCCAGGTTCGCGCTTGCGGCCCCCGCGCAGCGGGAATTCTTGGCCCTAGCACGAACTTTCGAGTCCGAGGAGCGCACATGGCAAGAGACGGCAAGAGCAAGGGGGTATCGCTGGCCAAGGGCCCGGCGGCGCTGATCGGCATGGGCATGCTCGCCTGGGGCATCCTGAACCTGCTGTTCGGCGGGTCCGGTGGCCGTGGCTTCACCGCGAGCCCGATCGACGGCACGGTCAACGGCGGGACCTTCCTCGGGGCAGAGGGCAACGGCTGGACGAACCTCCTGTGGATCGGCGCTGGTGCGCTGCTCCTGTTCGGTGCTCCGCTGCACTGGGGCGCGAAGACGCTGGCGCTGGTCACGGGCCTGGTGCTCGGCGCGGCGTCCGTGATCTCGCTCGTCGACGGCACCGACGTCTTCGGCATCTTCGCGGCGAACGGCCTGACGAAGCTCCTGTGGGGCGCCGTGGCGACCGCGCTGCTCGTCATCGCCCTGCTTCCGCGGGTCGGCGGCAAGAAGCGCGACGACGACGGTGACCGGCACCGCCGCGACAGCACGCCGCAGCCCACCACCAAGCGCGAGCGCGAGCGCGTCGTGGAGCGCGAGCCGGTCGTGCGAGAGCGCGACGTCGTGGCGGGCACGGAGCGCGACGAGCGCCTGACGAGGCGGCGCTCGAGCGACCGCGACGACCTCACCGGGGCGCGTGACCGCGACATCGTCGCCGGCCCGGGCGAGGGTCGCGACCGCCTGCGGTAGGCGCCCGCGACAGAGACGGCTGGACGAGGAGGCCCCGCGCGAGCGGGGCCTCCGTCGTTTCAGGTCGCGATGCCCCCCGGCGCGGCACCCCGCTGCTCGCCGGGCACTCGCCCCCTCCTCCGAGCCCCCCACGCGAAAGCCCCGGCAGGACCGGGGCTTTCGTGAGGAGCGGCTGATGGGATTCGAACCCACGACCTTCTGCATGGCAAGAACGGTAGAAAGAGGTGCATCGCGGTAGTTGCGGGAGGTTGAGTGCCGTCAGGTGCGCTTGAAACAGGCCCGTTTGCGGGAGTCGGCGACCAAAGTTGGGACTCGTTTCGAGGGTTGCCGCCGGGTGCCGGAGGCCTTACCGTCGCGCGCCGTGTTGGGTGTGCAGCCCCGTCGTCAGAGCCTCGGTCGCCTGCCGCGGATGGCGGCAGTCAGCGGGCACCTCGAGCTGCTGCCCAGCCGGCAGGCGGGCGAGCCGGCGCGCTGGTACGCAAAGTGGCGCGACGCCGATGGGCAGCACAAGCGCAAGCTCGGTCTGCAGTGGACGGGGCGGGAGGATCCGCCGCGCGGGTACCTGACGCGGCGCGACGCGCAGGACGAGCTCGCCGAGCTGCTCATCGAGGCGCGTCGTCACGCGCGCGCCGTGTACGAGGGGCGCGTCGCGCGCGTGGAGCTCGGGGCGACGTTCGAGGAGGTCGCGACGGTGTGGTTCCGGCGCGCGGGCGGCGAGCGCCCGTGGAAGCCGGCGACCGAGCGCGGCTACCGGTCGATGCTGTGGGGCGGCAATCCGCACGTCATGGCCGGGTTCGGCTCGTGGCGCCTGGGGGAGATCACGCGCCGCGACGTCCGCGCGTGGTGGGCCGAGCTCATCAGCCCCCGCCGCGAGCCGCGCGCGCTCTCGGCTCGGGACGCCAACGGGCATCTCGCGCTGTTCCGGACGATCTTTAACTGGGCCGACTGCAGCGACGAGTACGGCCCGATCGCCGACCCGTCGAAGGGGATCCCGAAGTGCGCCGAGCCGGCGATCGGCAAGGCCGACTTCTTCGAGGTTGAGGAGGTCTACGCGCTGTCGCGCGCGGCCGAGGAGCTGCACCAGGCGTGCGCCGCCGACCCGGAGCGCCGCGAGCGCGCGGGGGCCTCGCGTCATGACGCCGCGATCATCCTCGTCGCCGCGTTCACCGGGCTGCGGCGCGGCGAGGT
>JALYMR010000258.1 GCA_030773615.1 Actinomycetota bacterium | reverse complement strand
ACCCCGGCGAGCCCGCCGCCGCCCGCGACGGTCGCTGCTTCCGGTCCCGTCGCCCCCGCCGGCCTGCCGACGCCGGCCTCCGACGCTCCGGCGGACATCCTGGCCCCCGCCCCCGCGCTCCCCGCCGACCTCCTCGCCCCCGTCCCCGCGCATCCCCCGGCGGTGACGGCCCAGACGGCTCCTCCGGCGCCGACCGCCCCGCCCTCCGTCGCCCCGCCGAGCGCCGCCCCGCCCGCCGCCGAGCCCTCCCGAGCGCGCTCCGCTGCGCCCACCACCTGGACGTGCCCCTCCTGCGAGAAGGCCTACGGGATCTCCGGCGAGGATCGCCACCGCGTCTACTGGCCGGCCGAGGCGACCTCCGCCCAGGCTGTGCTCGACGGCCGTTGCATGCAGTGCGGCACGACGCTGCCGGGCAAGCACGCGCACGCGTAGGCGCGCGCTCGCGCCGCTACGCGACGGCGGCCTGCTCCACCCAGTCGCGGTACAGGCGCCAGTAGCGCCCCTCCGCGGCGAGGAGCTCGTCGTGCGTGCCCTGCTCGACGACCCGCCCGCCCTCGAGCACGACGATCCGGCCCGCCTGACGGATCGTCGACAGGCGGTGCGCGATGACGATGGCCGTGCGCCCGGCGAGCAGGCGGCGCAGCCCCGTCTCGATGCGCGCCTCCGTGTGCAGGTCGACGTTCGACGTCGCCTCGTCGAGGATGACGATGCGCGGGTCGGCCACGAGCGCGCGGGCGAAGGCCACGAGCTGACGCTGGCCGGCCGACAGCGAGACTCCGCGCTCGCCGACCTCCGTGTCGTAGCCGCGCTCCAGCGCCGCGATGAAGTCGTGGGCGCCCACCGCCCGCGCGGCGGCCTGGATCTCCTCGTCGCCCGCCTCGGGCCGCCCGAAGGCGATGTTGTCGCCCACGGTCCCGTTGAACAGGAACGCCTCCTGGGGGACGATGCCCATCTGCCGGCGCAGGGAGGCCTGCCGGACGCGGCGCAGGTCGTGGCCATCCACCCGCACCGCGCCCTCCGTGGGGTCGTAGAAGCGCGCGAGGAGCTTCGCGAAGGTCGACTTGCCCGCGCCGGTGGCGCCGACCAGGGCCACGGTCTGCCCGGGCGGGATGACGAGGTCGACGTCGTCGAGGGCGAGGACGGTCTCCTCGTCCGCGCGGTAGCGGAAGGAGACGCCGTCGAAGGCGATCTCACCCCGGATCGGCGGCAGGTCCACGGCATCGGGGGCGTCCGCGAGCTCGGGCTCCGTGTCGAGCAGCTCGAAGATCTTGTCGAGCGCGGCCATGCCCGACTGGTACTGGGTGTAGAGCTGGGAGAGCTGCTGGACGGGGTCGAAGAACCCGTTCAGGGCGGCGATGAAGCCCACGAGGACGCCGATGGTCACCTCGCCGTCGAGCGCCTTGAGCCCCCCGAAGACGATGATCCCGACGGTCGCCAGCGCGCTGACGAGCTCGACCCCCGGGAAGTAGGCGGCGTTGAGGTGGACCGTCTTCATGTTCGCGTCGACGTTCGCCTCGTTGAGCTCGTCGAACCGGCGCAGGTGGCGGGGCTCCTGCCCGAAGGCGCGCACGACGCGGATGCCCGAGAGCGTCTCCTGCAGGTAGGCGGTGATCTGGGCGATGGTCTCGCGCGTCGCCGCGTAGGCGTCCGCGGAGACGATCCGGAAGACGAGCGACGCGATCGCGAGCAGCGGGAAGATGAGGAAGGTCAGCAGCGCGAGCTCGACGTCCAGGACGAGCAGGATCACCATCGTCCCCAGCAGGGTCAGCGAGGCCTGGAAGAGCGTGGTGACGCTGTCGGTCACGAGGCTGTCGAGGGCCTGCACGTCGTTTGTCAGGCGGGAGATGAGCACCCCGGCCGACCGGCGCTCGTAGAAGCCCACGGGCATCTCCTGCAGGTGGCGGAACACGCGCAGGCGCAGGTCCTGCAGCGCGCGCTGGCCCACCCAGCTCACGAGGTAGGTCTGCGCCCACGAGGCGCCCCAGTACACGAGGGCGCTGACCACGAAGGCGGCCACCACCAGGTCGAGCGTGCCGAGGTCGCGCGCGCGGATCCCGTCGTCGATGGCCAGCGTGGCCAGGGGCGCGGGTGCGAGCGACGCGCCGGTGGCGGCCAGGAGCGCGACGAACATGGCCACCACGCGCGTCCGGTAGGGACGCAGGAGCACCGCGACGCCGCGGACCTTGCGGCCGCGGCCCTGCGTCTGCCGCAAGCGCCTTCGCAGGTCGTCGCCCCTCACAGCCCCGCCACCTCCCGCTCCCGCTCCCGCGGCTTGCGGGTGAGGAAGACCTGGTCGGGCAGGCCGCGCTCGACGATCTCCCGGTAGAGGTCGCTCGCCTCCACGAGCTCGTCGTGGCTTCCACGGGCCGCGATCCGCCCGCCCTCGAGCACGGCGATCTCGTCGGCCAGGGCGATCGTCGACAGACGGTGGGCGATGACGAACGTCGTGCGCCCGCGCATCGCCTCGCGCAGCGCGAGCTTGATGCGCTGCTCCGTCGAGGCGTCGACCGAGGAGGTCGCGTCGTCGAGCACGAGCACGCGCGGGTCGGCGACGAGCGCGCGGGCGATCGCGATGCGCTGGCGCTGGCCGCCGCTGAGGGTCAGGCCGCGCTCGCCCACCCGGGTGTCGTAGCCGTCGGGCAGCCGCTCGATGAAGTCGTGGGCCTGCGCGCGCCGCGCCGCGTCGACGACCTCCTCGTCGCTCACCTCCTCGCCGCCCCGGGCGTAGGCGATGTTCTCCCGCACCGTGGCCGAGAACAGGAACGGGTCGTCGTTGACGTGGGCGACCGCGGCCCGCAGCTCGCGCGGGTCGAGCTCGCGCACGTCGACGCCCTCGAGGCGCACCTCGCCCTCCTGGGGGTCGTACAGGCGGCTGAGCAGCGCGACGAGCGTCGTCTTGCCCGACCCCGTGGCGCCCACGAGGGCGAGCGTCGTGCCCGGGGCGACGTCGAGGTCGACGCCGCGCAGGGCGGCCTGGGGGACGTCGGCGTAGCCGAAGGTCACCCCCCGCAGCTCCACGTGCCCGCCGCCGGGCGGAAGCGGCGTCGGGTGGGCGGGGGCGACGAGCTCCGGCGCGCGGTCGAGCAGCTCGAAGATGCGCACCCCCGACGCGGTGGCCCGCTGGGCGAAGCTCAGCGAGACGCCGAGGGACCGCATGGGGCCGAGCAGGGCGAGCAGGTAGGTGTAGAAGGCGGTGAACTCGCCGAGGCCGAGCTCGCCCTGCACGACCTCCCGGCCGCCGAGCACGAGCAGCGCGGCCAGGCCCAGCTGGGGCAGGAAGCCGATGTACGGGTTGTAGAACGCGCGCAGGCGCGTCGAGCGCATCGACTCGTCGAACACGCGCGTCACGGCGCGCTCGAAGCGCCCGAGCTGACGACCCTCCCGCGCGAAGGCCTTGACCACGCGCACCCCGCCGATGTCCTCCTCGACCTCGGCCGTCAGCTCGGCCAGCCGCTGCTGGACCTCCTGCAGGGAGGGACGCGAGCGCTGGCCGTAGCGCCGGGCGACCCACACGACGACGGGCACGGGGGAGAGGGCGATGAGCGCGAGGCCGGGGTCGATGACGATCATGGCCACGGCGGTGAAGAGGATGGTCAGCGCGGACTGGAGGATCCAGACGAGCCCGTAGCCCAGGAAGAACCGCACGGACTGCAGGTCGACGGTGGCCCGGGACATGAGCTGCCCCGTCTGCTGGCGGTCGAAGAAGCCGAGCTCGAGGGCCTGCAGGTGCGTGTACATGCGCGCGCGCAGGTCCCGGTCGACGCCGAGGGAGACCCGGCCGGAGACGAGCCGCCGCAGGACGGAGAGCACCCAGCGCAGGGCGCCGGCGCCGGCGATGGCCAGCCCGAGGCCCGTGAGCGCGTCCCGGTCGCCGCGCTGGATCGCCTCGACCGCCGCCCCGGTCAGGGCGGGGATGGCGACGGTACCGACCATGGCCAGGGCGGCGAGCGCCAGCGAGACGGCCACCCCGCCCCGGTGGGGGCGCAGGAAGCCGAGCAGCCGTGCGAACGTCCCCATCCGGCGGAGTGTAGGATGATCGTTGCACGGGCAACGAGTAGGCGTGCGCGAGGTGCTCGTCGTCCTCACCTCGGCGGAGATCGCCGCGGAGCCCGTCGTGGCCGCCCTCGAGGAGGCGCTGCCGGACGGGGTGGGCGTCACGCAGGCGCCGGGGCTGCTGGCCCCGACGCCCGAGGGCCTTCCGTGGCGCGAGGTCGCACGCCGTCGCGATGCCGTCGCGCTCGTCCTCGCCGCCCCCGGGCCCGACCTGGCCAACCACGCGCTGCTCACCGTGGAGGCCGCGCGCGCCGCCGCGCTGGCGGTGGGCGCCGTCGTGGTGAGCGGGGCGCCCGCTCCGCCCGACGAGCAGCGCCTGGCCCTCGAGGCGCACGCCGGCGTCGACGTCGTCGACGTGGACCCGCGCGACCCGGCCGAGGTGGTGCGCGCGGTGGCCCGGTGGCCCCTCGAGCGGTGGCTGAGCGCGCCGCCTGCCCCGCCCGCCGGCGGCGCCCTCGCGCTCGAGCCCTATCGCGCGTGGCAGCCCCCCGACAGGGTGCCGGACCCGCGGACGGCCGGGCGGCCGGTGCTCATGCAGGCGGTGCTCGACATCGTCGCCGCGGAGGGCCCGGTGCTCGCCTCGCGCGCCTTCGCGCTCTACAACCGGGCCGCCGGCGGCAAGAAGCTCACGTCGATCGCGCGGGCGCCGCTCGGCGGCGCGGCCTACTGGCTGGCCATGGAGGGGCGCATCGTGCTCGTGCGAGAAACTGACGCGCCGTGGCAGCGCGACGACGTCCTGCGCCTGCCCGACCAGCCGGCGGTCCGCGTTCGCGAGCTGGGGCCGCGGACGCTCGAGGAGGTGCCGCTGGACGAGGTCGCGGAGCTCATGCGCCGTCTGGGCGAGGGGACGCCGGCCGACCTCAAGCGCGGCGTCCTGCGCGCCTACGGGCTCGTCCGGCTCACGGCCCGGACGGACGAGGGCCTCGAGCTGGCCCTCGGCCTGCTCGCCCGGGAGGGCTAGCCGCGCGCGGCGCGAACTGGCACCTGGACGCCGGCAGGGCCGGCAAGCGCTTGCAAACCAGAGCCCACGCGCCAAGACGTTCAGAACAGGCGTCCAATGGCGCACGTATGGAGTTATCGAAGGGGAGAGACGACGGGGCGTCGCTCTGTGACGAACGTCACTGGTTGCGCGGGCAACGAATCTCGGTACAATACCAACCTAAGAAATCGGAATTAGCACAGGAGCACCTTTGGCGACACAGACCACCATCTACGATCCGAGCCTCGAGCCCGTCGAGCTGCTGCTTCAGCGCGCTCAGCGCTATCCGCTGCTCGATCACGAGGAGGTCGTGGAGCTCGCCCAGCGCATCGAGAAGGGCGACCTCGCGGCGAAGGAGAAGCTGATCAACCACAACCTGCGCCTCGTGGTCTCCGTCGCGCGGAACTACCAGGGCCAGGGCCTGACCTTCGGCGACCTCGTGCAGGAGGGGATGCTGGGGCTCATCCGCGCCGCGGAGAAGTTCGACTGGCGCAAGGGCTACCGCTTCTCGACCTACGCGACGATCTGGATCCGCCAGGCGCTGCAGCGCGGGCTGGACAACACGGGCCGGACCATCCGCCTGCCCGCCCACGTGGCGCAGCGGGCGCGCAAGATCGCGCGCATCGAGCGCGAGCTCAGCACGCGGCTCGGCGAGCACCCCAGCGACTACCAGGTCGCCGAGGAGGCGGGCTTCGACGTCGAGGAGGTCGAGCGGCTGCGCGGCTACGACAAGACGCTGGCCAGCCTCGACGCCGGCGTCGGCGACGAGGAGGAGACCCCGCTCGGCGCGCTGCTCCCCGTCGAGGGCGAGTCCACCGAGGAGCGCGTGGTGAGCGACGAGCGCACCCAGCGCCTCGGCAGCGCCCTGCAGGAGCTCCCCACGGAGGAGCGCGAGGTCCTGCGCCTGCGCTTCGGCACCGCCGGCGAGGGCGAGCACTCCATCGAGAAGACCGCCCGCACCCTGGGCATCCCGGTCCGCGAGGCGCGCGCCGCCGAGGCCCGCGCCCTGGACAAGCTCAGCCGCAACCCGGAGATCGTCGGCCTCCGCGAGGCGGCCTAGCAGGACCCGGAGCACGGCGCGGGGCTAGCCTCCGCGCCGTGCCCCTCCTCTCCCGCGGGTTGCTCGGCCGGCGGGGCGAGCCCGCCCGGCCCGGAGCGGACACCGGGCGGGGCCAGCACGCCGACGTGCGCCCGCAGCGAGGCGTCCGCCCGGCTCGTGGCCGGCACCCGTCCCCCGCGTGAGCTCCTCTTCCGGCGAGCTCGCGCCGGACGCGCGCGGGATCGTGCTCGGCGGGCGGCGCGGCGAGGGCTTCGAGCCCTCGGGGGGGTGAGGACGGCGTCCATGCCGGTGCGCCACGTGCTGCTCGCCGGCGCCGTCGCCGTCTGCTGGGGCGTGAACTTCGTCGTCATCGACGTCGGCCTGGACTCGTTCCCGCCGCTGCTGTTCGCCGCGCTGCGCTTCACGCTCACCGCGCTGCCCGCGGTCCTGCTCTTCGGCGCGCCCGGGGTGCCCTGGCGGTGGGTGGCCGGGGTCGGGCTGTTCACGAGCGCGGGTCAGTTCGCCCTGCTCTTCGTGGCGATCGACATCGGGATGCCCGCCGGGCTCGCGTCGCTCGTCCTCCAGCTCCAGGCCGTGTTCACGATCGGGCTCGCCGTCGGGCTGCTCGGTGAGCGCCCGGCGCGCGGGCAGGTGCTCGGCGCCCTCTGCGCGCTCGCCGGCATCGGCGTGATCGCCGCGGGGCGCGCGGAGGGCGTGCCGCTGCTCGCCGTCGGGCTGACGGTGGCGGCCGCCGGCTCGTGGGCGGCGGGGAACGTCGTCACCCGCCTCGCCCGGCCGCCGCGCCCCGTCGCGCTCGTCGTGTGGTCGAGCCTCGTCCCGCCCGTGCCGCTCGCCGCGCTTTCCCTCGCCCTCGAGGGCGGGGCGCGGGCGTGGGGGGACGCCCTCACCGGCGTCGGCGCGTCCGGCGCCCTCGCGCTGGCGTACATCGTCGTCGTCTCGACGTTCTTCGGGTACGGCACCTGGGCGTGGCTGCTCGGCCGCCACGCGGCCTCGGCCGTGGCGCCCTTCACGCTCCTCGTGCCCGTCGTCGGCATCGCCGCCGCCTGGCTCGCGCTCGGCGAGCGCCCGGGCGCGCTCGAGCTCCTCGGCGCCGCCATCGTCCTCCTCGGCCTCGCGCTGACCACCGGGGCGCTGCGGCCGCGGGGGCGCCCGCGCGCGACCGCCGTCCCGGTCGCGCCCGTGACCGAGCCGTAGCGCCCTCCTGCGGCCCGGACGGCCACGAGGCGACGCCGACCCAAGGGG
>JALYMR010000257.1 GCA_030773615.1 Actinomycetota bacterium | reverse complement strand
GGGCACGAGCCCGGCGAGCCCGCGCTCGAGCCCGCGCAGTCGCCCGCGGTACTCGCGGCAGCCCGCGCAGTCGCGCAGGTGGCGCCGGGCCAGCCCGCTCGCGCGCACGCCCCTCCCGCGGCTCTCCGCGAGGTCCGCGCGGATGTCCGCGCACGCCGTCTCGCGCGCCTCCACGGACTCGACCAGGCCGATGCGCGCGCGCACGAGCAGCGACTTCACCGCGGGGACCGTCGTGCCCAGCGCGTCGGCCAGATCGGCGTAGGGGAGGCCCTCGAGCTCGCGCATGAGCAGGGCCGAGCGCTGCTGGGCGGGCAGCCGTCGCAGGTCGGCGACGAGCTGGCGGAGGTCCTCGCGGCGCTCGGCCTCCGCCATCGCGTCGTCGGCGTGCGCCCCCGGCGTGTCCACCGCTTCGGCGGGCGCGGGCGCGGGGCGGCGCAGCTGGTCGATGCAGCGGTTGTGGGCGACGCGGTACAGCCAGGCGCGCAGGGTCACCGGGCGCTCGTCGGCGCCGAGCGCCCCACAGGCGCGCAGGAACACGTCCTGCACGATGTCCTCCGCGTCCTGACGCGAGCCGCCCAGCATCTGGCGCGCGTACGCCACCAAGCGGGTGCGGTAGCGCTCGTGCAGCACCCCGAAGGCCGCCTCGCTGCCCGCCCGGAACAGGGCGACGAGCTGCTCGTCGGAGCGCAGGCGCAGCAGCGGCAGCGCGACGGACAGCCGCGGCGCCGGGGCGGATACGGGCAGCGTCGAGGCTTCCACGGCCCAACGTTAACGGGACGAGGAGGACAAGGTTCCGCAGGTTCCCCCCGGACCCTGCGACCCCCTCAGGCGTGACTGCGCAGGCTCGACGCGGCGACGACCAGGGCGATGCCGCCCGCTTCGAGGAGGCCGGGCACCTGGCCGAGCACGATCGCCCCGACGATCGCGGCGGTCGCGGGCAGGAGGGAGAGCAGGAGCGCGAAGCGGGCGCGGGGCAGGCGGCTCATCGCGACCTGCTCGAGCGCGTAGGGCACGACGCTCGAGGCCAGGCCGACGAGCAGGCAGGCGCCGAGCAGCGCGGGGCTGGCGAGGGCGGGCACGGCGGCGGGGGCGAGGGCGGGGGCCAGGCCGGCCGCCCCGATGACCATGGCCAGCGCGAGCCCGTCCTGGGCGCGGATCCCGCGGTCGGCCGCCACGCGGTGGCCGAGGACGATGTAGCCCGCCCACAGCGCCCCGGCCGCCCCCGCCAGCGCCACGCCGGCGGGGCTGCCCGACAGGTGCACGTCGGCGAGCAGGAGGACGCCGAGGGCGGCGAGGGCGAGCGCGGCCGCGTCGCGCCGGGTGCGCGAGCCCAGCGCGGCCACCGCGATCGGGCCGCAGAACTCGATGGCCACCGCGGTGCCCAGCGGCAGGCGCTCGATCGCGAGGTAGAAGGCGAGGTTCATGAGCGCGAGCGCGGCGCCGAACGCGGCGACGAGGCGCAACCGGGGCACGGTCCACCGCGTCCGCCACGGACGGCGCCAGGCGGCGAGCGCGGCGGCCGCCGCGAGCACGCGCAGCCACGCCACGCCGGCCGCGGGCACCGCGGCGAAGAGCAGCACGGCGAGGGCCGAGCCCACGTACTGGGAGACGGCGCCGAGGACGAAGAGCGACTGGGGGGGCAGCCCGCGCAGCCGGCCGGCGGCGCCGCTCGCTGCGCCGGGCGCCGACAGGGCCTAGCCCAGGCTGGCCATGACGTGCTTGACCTCCGTGTACTCCTCCACGGCGTACATCGACAGGTCCTTGCCGTAGCCCGACTGCCCCACGCCGCCGTGCGGCATCTCCGCCGCCAGCGCCATGTGGTCGTTGATCCACACGCAGCCGAAGCGCAGCGCGTTGGCCGCCCTCAGCGCCCGCCCGACGTCGCGCGTCCACACGGAGGAGGCCAGGCCGTAGGGGCTGCCGTTCGCCCAGTGGACCGCCTCGGCCTCGTCGCGGAACGGCTGGACGGTGAGCACGGGCCCGAAGACCTCCCGCTGGACGAGCTCGTCGCCCTGCTCGAGCCCGGCCACGACGGTGGGCTCGAGGAAGAACCCGGGGAGGTCGGGCTCGCCGCCGCCCGTGACCACCTCCGCGCCCGGGGCCGCGCGGCCGAGGAAGCCCTGCACCCGCTCGCGCTGGCGGGCGGAGATGAGCGGCCCGAGGGTGGTCCGCGGGTCGCGGGGATCGCCGACCACGACGCCCCGCGCCTGCTCGGCCAGGCCGCCGACGACGTCGTCGTAGACCTCGCGCGCCGCGAGCACCCGCGTGGCCGCCGTGCAGTCCTGCCCGGCGTTGTAGAGGCCGGCGCCCGCGATCGTCCTCAGGGCCACCTCGAGGTCGACGTCGTCGAAGACGACCACCGGGGCCTTGCCCCCGAGCTCGAGGTGCACGCGCTTGAGCGTCTCGCTCGCCGCCGCCGCCACCCGCTTGCCCGACTCCACCGAGCCCGTGAGGGAGACCATCTGCACGTCGGGGTAGCGCACGAAGGCCTCGCCCGTGTCGCCCGCCCCGCACACGACGTTGAGCACGCCGGGGGGCAGCGCCTGGGCGGCGAGCTCGGCCAGGCGCAGCGTGGTCAGCGGCGTCGTCTCGGCGGGCTTGAGGACGATCGTGTTGCCTGCCGCGAGCGCGGGGCCGACCTTCCAGACCGCCATCATGAGCGGGTAGTTCCAGGGGGTGATCTGGCCGACGACGCCGACGGGCTCGCGGCGAATGAATGACGTGCGGCCCTCGAGGTACTCCCCGGCCGCCCGGCCCTCGAGGCACCGCGCGGCGCCCGCGAAGAAGCGCAGCTGGTCGACCATGGGGTCGAGCTCGCCCTCGCGGAACTCGTGCAGCGGCTTGCCCGCGTTGGCCGACTCGAGCTCGGCGAGCTCGTCGCCGTGCTCCTCGAGGGGGTCGGCGAGGCGCAGGAGCGCGAGCTGGCGCTGGGCGGGCGGGGTCGTCGACCAGCCGTCCCCCGCGGCCCCGGCGGCGGCCACCGCCCGGTCGACGTCGGCGGGCCCCGAGAGCGGGACCTCGGCGAGCGGCTCGCCGGTGGCCGGGTTGACGACGGGCTGCGTGCCCGTCGCGTCGGCGGGGACGTAGCCGCCGTCGACGAAGTTCTCCAGGGTGCGAACCGCGGCGGCCATGGGCGCACGCTAACGCGTCGCCTCTCCAGGGCTCACGGGGGGCGCCGCTATCTTGCCCGCCCATGTCGACCCAGACCGTCGAGCGCTGGATCTGCGAGGCCTGCGGCTACATCTACGACCCCGACGAGGGCGACCCCGACGGGGGCATCCCCGAGGGCACGCCGTTCGCCGAGATCCCCGACTCCTGGTACTGCCCGGTGTGCGGCGCGCGCAAGGTCGACTTCGTCCCCTTCGAGGACTGACGCCCCCGCGCGCGCCCGCCGCCTAGCCTGCGGACGGTGCGCCTGCCCCAGCCCCGCCTCGAGCTCGTGGTCGCCGTCGTGGGCTCGGCGAGCCTCGGGGCCGAGATCGCGGCGGCCCGGCTGCTCGCCCCCTACTTCGGGGCGTCGACCATCGTGTGGGCGAACACGATCGCGACGGTCCTCGTCGCGCTCTCGGCGGGCTACTGGGTCGGCGGCCGGCTGGCCGACCGGGACCCCTCGCCGCGCGGCCTGCACCGCATCGTGCTCGGCGCCTCGCTGCTGCTCGGGGCCGTGCCCTTCGTCGCCGACCCGATGCTCGGGTTCGCCGTCCGCGCGCTCGACTCCATCTCGGCCGGGGCGTTCGTCGGGTCGCTCGTCGCCGTGCTCGTGCTCGTGGCCGTCCCCGTCCTGCTCCTCGGGACGGTCGCGCCCTACGCCATCCGCCTCGCGGTGGACCGGGTGGACGAGGCCGGGCGGGTCTCCGGGCGCCTCTACGCGATCTCGACCCTGGGCAGCCTCGTCGGCGTCTTCGCCGCCGCGCTCGTGCTCATCCCCCTCGTGGGCACCCGGCGCACCTTCCTCACCTTCGCCCTGCTCCTCGCGGTCGTCGCCGTCGTGGGCCTCGCCCAGCGGCGGGCGGTGCTCGTGCCCGCGGTCCTCGCCGCGCTGCTCGCCGTGCCCGTGGGGACGGTGAAGGCGGCGGGGGACGAGGGGGACCGCGTGCTCCACGAGGCCGACACGGAGTACCAGTACGCCCGCGTGGTGGAGGAGCCCTCGGGACGGCGGCTGCTCGAGCTCAACGAGGGCCAGGCCGTGCACTCCATGCGCCGCCCGGGGACGGTGCTCACGGGCAACATCTGGGACGAGTACCTCGTCGCGCCGTTCGCCGCCCGGGCCACGCCACCCGCCCGCATCGCCATCCTCGGCAACGCGGCGGGCACCACGTCGCGCGCCTACGAGCGCTTCTTCCCCGGGACCCGGATCGACGGCGTGGAGATCGACGGCGAGCTCTCGGAGATCGGGCGGCGGTTCTTCGACATGGACAACCCGAACCTCACCGTGCACACCGCGGACGCCCGGCCCTTCCTGCGCACGACCGGCGAGCGCTACGACGCGATCCTGGTCGACGCCTACCGCCAGCCCTACATACCCTTCTACCTGGCCACCCGCGAGTTCTTCGCCCTCGCCCGCGAGCGCCTGCGCCCGGGCGGCGTGGTCATGGTCAACGCGGGGCACCCCGAGGGCTCGAACGACCTCGAGGAGGTGCTGGGCCGCACGATGGCCGACGTGTTCTCCACCGTGCTGCGTGACCCCGCCGAGCCCACGAACACCCTGCTCATCGGCACGGACGGGGAGGCATCCGCCCGCCGACTGGCCGCGGCGATCCCGACGCTGCCCCCGGAGCTGCGACCCCGCGCCCGCGAGGCCGCCGCGCGCCTGGCCCCGCGCCTGCCCGGCGGGCGGGTGTACACGGACGACCACGCGCCGGTGGAGTGGCTCATCGACGCCTCGATCGTCGAGGTCGCCGCCGAGGGCGACCGGTAACGGGCGCGTCCCCGGGCTCAAGCCGGGGGCGGCCGGCGCCGATGCGCCCCGCGTGAGCAGCACAGCGCAGTCAGCACCGACCATCTTGCGCGCCGCGCCGGGGCGCGCGTTCACGAGCTTCGCCGACGCGAGCAGAGGGGTCCTCGACGTCGCCACGACACGCCTGCCCGGCAGCGTCGTGTACGTCGCCCGGCTGGAGGCCGAGGGGGACGCCCTGCGCGTCGTCGCGGCCCAGGGCGAGCCCTCGCTGGGCATCGCGCGGGGCACGCTGCTCGGCGTCGACGCCCCCGAGCGGCGCTCCACGCTCGCGGTGCCCCTCGAGCTGCGCTCGGGGCGGTGGGTGGGGACGCTGGGCGCGGTGCACCCCGACCCGGGCCGCTTCGGGGCGGCCGAGCTCGAGCTGCTGAGCCTCCTCGGGCGTCTCCTGGCCACGGAGCTCGAGGGGGAGGCCCGGGAGGAGGAGCTCGACGTGCGCCTGTTCGAGGAGGCGCTGCGGCGCGAGTGGCAGCTCGCGAAGCGGGGCACCCTGCGCTCCCACCTGGCCGTGCTCGAGGCGCACGCCCCCCGCGGCGGGGACGGCGAGGCGGCCGAGCCGGCGAACGCCGTCCTGGGACGCGCCCTCGACGCCATCACCCGGGCCACCGACGTCGTCGCCCGGCTCGACGACGGGCGGTTCGCCGTCGTGCTCGTCGGGTGCGCCACCGCCCCCGACGCCCGGGACTTCCGCCGCCGGCTCGTCGCCGAGCTCGACCGCGCCGCGGGCGACGGCCCCGCGCCGGCGCTGCTCATGGGCACGGAGAGCCTCGACGTGCCGCCGTCCCCCCAGGGCGCCCTCGAGGCGGCGTGCTACGCGCTCGAGCGCGACCGCGCACGGGGCGCGGCGGGCCCCAGCCGGCTCGCCTCCGTCCTGCTCGAGGCCCGGCGCAAGCTGCGCTAGGGGCCCGGGCGCCGCGACGGGCGGAAGGCGGCGAGCGGCTTCGAGACGGTCAGCGTCCGCTCGGTGAAGCGGAAGAGCTCCGGCGGCCGGCCCCGGCCACCGACCGGGGCGCCGCGCGCCCCCGTGGGCTCGAGCACCCCGGCGCGCTGGAGCACCCGCTGGAGGTTCGTGGCGTCGACGGGGTGGCCGAGCACCGCCTCGTAGGCCCGGCGCAGCTCGGCGATGGTGAACGCCGCATCCACGAGGGCGAACGCGATGTTCGTGTAGGTCGCCTTGCCGCGCAGCCGCTCCGCGGCCAGCGCGAGCAGCGCGTCGTGGTCGAAGGCGAGCGCCGGCGGGGCGGCCACCGGGTGCCACGCGGTGTCGGGCGGCGCGCTCGGCTCGGCATGGGGGGCGGCGAGCGCGAGGAAGGCGGTGGTCACCGTCCACCCGCGCGGGTCGCGCTCGGGCTCCGAGCGCGTCTCGAGCTGCTCGAGGTGACCGACCTCGACGAGCCCGACCTTCTCGCGCAGGTGCCGGCGCGCGGAGGCCTCGAGCGACTCGCCGGGCGCGAGGTAGCCGCCCGGCAGCGCCCAGCTTCCGGCGAACGGCGGCTCCCGGCGCTCCCAGAGCAGCGTCTGCAGCCCCTCGTCGGCCAC
>JALYMR010000256.1 GCA_030773615.1 Actinomycetota bacterium | reverse complement strand
CGGCACGGGGACCCGGACGCTGCTCGACGGGCTCCTGCTCGCCGCCGGGCTCGAGCCCGAGGCGATCTCGGGGCCCGAGGTCGCGCTGCACCTCGACGTCGCCCTCGCGGTGGCCACCGGCGAGGCGGACGCCGGCCTGGGGCTGCGCAGCGCGGCCGGGGCGCTCGGGCTCGGCTTCGTGCCCGTGGCCGACGAGCCGTTCCAGATCGCCACGACGCAGGGCGAGGTCGCCGGCCTGCGTCCCCTGCTCGCCGCCCTCGCCGACCCATCGACCGCCGCGCGCCTCGACGCGCTGGGCGGCTACGACCTGGCGGGCGCGGGCGAGGTCCTCGCGCTCGACTGACCCTGCGCACGCGCCGCACCCAGCGGAATAGGGTCGGCCCGTGCGCCGCCGCTGGCCCCTCATCGGCCTCGCCGTCGTCGTCCTCGGGGTGCTCGCCGTGGTCGGCGTCTTCGTCCTGCGGGGCTCGAACGAGCCCCCACCCCCCTCGCTCTCCGAGGCGCCCGCGGGGGCGGCGCCGACGACGGGCACCACGGGCTTCCGGATCGCCGGCGGGGGGAGCTTCGTGGGCTACCGCGTCCGCGAGCGCTTCGCGAGCATCGGCGTCGTCGACGCCGTGGGCCGAACGTCCCGGGTGAGCGGCACGCTGACCGTCGAGGGCGACAGACTGGTCGCCGCCGACCTGCGCGCCGATCTGCGCGCGCTGCGCAGTGACGAGGAGGGCCGGGATGCGGCGCTGGGCACCCGCGGGATCGAGACGGACCGCTTCCCCACCGCGCGCTTCCTGCTCACGCGCCCCGTCGGGCTGCGCGAGGGCGGCGCGACCGCCGCGGGCGCCCTGACCCTGCACGGCCGTACCTGGCCGGTCGAGGCGCGCGTGCGCGGGCGGGTGGGCGCCGAGGCGCTCGAGGTCGTGGGCTCCGCTCCCATCCCCTTCGCCGCCTTCGCCATCGAGCCGCCGAGCATCGCCGGCGTCGTCACCGTGTCCGACCGCGGGACGCTCGAGTTCCGCCTGCGCGCCCGGCGCGCCGACGACTAGCCCCGCGGGGCCGCCGCCTCGTTCGCCCGCGCCTCGTCGAGCTCGCGGCGCAGGTCGCGGATCTCGTCGCGCAGCCTCGCCGCGTACTCGAAGCGCAGGCTCTCGGCCGCAGCGAGCATCTCCTCCTCGAGGGCCACCGCGGTCTGCTCGAGCTCGTCGAGCGACATGACGTCATGGTCCGCGCGGCGCGTGCGCCTGCCCTTCTTCGGGACCTTGGACTCGCTCTGCAGGAACTCGGCGATGTCCGAGATGCCCTTGACGATCGTCGCGGGCGTGATGCCGTGCTCCTCGTTGTAGGCGACCTGGATCGCCCGCCGGCGCTCCGTCTCCGACAGGGCGCGGCGCATGGCCTCCGTCTCGCGGTCGGCGTACATGAGCACCGTCCCGTCCACGTTGCGGGCGGCGCGACCGATGGTCTGGATGAGCGACGTCGCCCCGCGCAGGAAGCCCTCCTTGTCGGCGTCGAGGATGCCCACGAGCGAGACCTCCGGGAGGTCGAGGCCCTCGCGCAGGAGGTTCACGCCCACGAGCACGTCGTACTCGCCGAGCCGCAGGTCGCGGATGATCTGGATGCGCTCGAGCGTGTCGACCTCCGAGTGCAGGTAGCGCACGCGGAAGCCCATCTCGAGCAGGTAGTCCGTGAGGTCCTCGCTCATCTTCTTCGTGAGCGTGGTGACCAGGACGCGCTCGTCGCGATCCACCCGGCGGCGGATCTCGTTCATGAGGTCGTCGATCTGGTTGCGCGTCTCGCGCACCTCGACCCGCGGGTCGATGATGCCCGTGGGGCGCACGATCTGCTCGACGACCCGCTTCGAGTGGTCGCGCTCGAAGTCGCCCGGCGTGGCCGACACGAAGACCATCTGCTGGGTGATCTTCATGAACTCGTCGAAGGTCTGCGGGCGGTTGTCCATCGCGCTGGGCAGGCGGAAGCCGTAGTCGACGAGGGTCGACTTGCGCGAGCGGTCGCCCTCGAACATGCCCCCGATCTGGGGCACGGTCTGGTGGGACTCGTCGATGAAGCAGACGAAGTCCTCGGGGAAGTAGTCGACGAGGCAGTACGGGCGCGAGCCGGCGGGCCGCCCGTCGAGGATGCGCGAGTAGTTCTCGATGCCGTTGCAGAAGCCCATCTCGCGCAGCATCTCCATGTCGTACTGCGTGCGCTGGCGCAGGCGGTGCGACTCGAGCAGCTTGCCCGCGGACTCGAGCTCGCCGCAACGCTCGTTGAGCTCGCGGCCGATCTCCTCCACCGCGCGCTCGATGGTGCCCTCCTTGACGTTGTAGTGCGTCGCGGGCCACACGGCGACGTGCTCGAGGTCGTCCTGGAGCACCTCGCCGGTGAGCGGGTCGAAGTGCTGCAGGCGCTCGACCTCGTCGCCGAACAGCGTGGCCCGGTAGGCCGTCTCCGCATAGGCGGGGAACACCTCGAGGGTCTCGCCGCGCACCCGGAAGGTGCCGCGGCCGAGCGCGACGTCGTTGCGCGTGTACTGGATGGAGACGAGCTTGCGCAGCAGCGCGTCGCGGTCGATGAGGTCCCCGCGGCGCAGGAGCTGCATGTTGCGGTCGTAGGTCTCGGGCGAGCCCAGGCCGAAGATGCAGGAGACGGAGGCGACGATGATCACGTCGCGCCGGGCGAACAGGGCGGCGGTGGCGGCGTGGCGCAGGCGGTCGACCTCCTCGTTGATCGCCGAGTCCTTCTCGATGTAGAGGTCGCGGCTCGGGACGTACGCCTCGGGCTGGTAGTAGTCGTAGTAGGAGACGAAGTACTCGACCGCGTTGTCCGGGAAGAAGGTCCGGAACTCGTTGCACAGCTGGGCGGCGAGCGTCTTGTTGTGGGCCATGACGAGGCTGGGCCGCTGGAGATCCTGGATGACGCCCGCCATCGTCATCGTCTTGCCCGTCCCCGTCGCCCCGAGCAGGGTCGTGAAGCGATCGCCGTCGCCCACGCCGGCGGCGATCTCCCGGATGGCCCGTGGCTGGTCGGCGGTCGGGGCCCAGGCGCTGTCGAGGCGGAACGGGGGCATGCCCGACGCACGGTACTCCCCCCTCCGGTCGCCCCGCCCTCCCCCGTTCGGGGGGCGTCCGGCCCGGCGCGGAAACGCCGTCGGGCCCGTCCGGTACCTCTCTTGAGCGACCCCGAACCAGGAGAACTGTGCCCGCCACCACGCTCGCCCCCCGTGCCCCGATCGTCCTCGCCGACCTCGTGCCGCGCACCCTCGCGCGCGACGCCGTGCTCGTGCTCGCGGCGGCGCTGCTCACCGCCGCCTGCGCCCGGATCTCCATCCCCGTCCCCGGCTCCCCCGTGCCCGTGACGGGCCAGACCTTCGCGGTCATGCTCACCGCGGCCGCCCTGGGCGCGCGGCGCGGCGCGGCCGGCCAGGCGCTCTACGTCGCCCTGGGGCTCTTCCTGCCGTTCTACAGCGACGGCGAGTCGGGGCCCGACGTCATCGTGGGCGCGACCGGCGGCTACCTGCTCGGCTTCATCGTGGCCGGCTACGTCGTGGGCGCGCTGGCCGAGCGCCGCGCCGACCGCTCCCCGCGCACCGCGCTGCCGACCTTCGCCGTCGGCCACGCGATCATCTTCGCCCTCGGCGTGCCCTGGCTCGCGGTGGCCGCCGATCTCTCCCTCGTGGACGCGCTCGACGCCGGCCTCGTGCCCTTCATCCCCGGCGGGATCCTCAAGGCGCTCCTCGCCGCCGGCCTGCTGCCCGCGGCCTGGGCCCTCGTGGGGCGCCGGTAGCGCGCCTAGCTCGAGAGGAAGCGCTCGGCCAGCGCGGTGAAGAACGCGCGCCGGGTGATGACCCCGACCACGCGCCCGGCGTCGGTCACGGGCACGAGGAGGACGCGGTGGTGGATGAACGTCTCCGCGACCTGGATGTCCGCGCTGTCCACGGGCACGTCGACGTGCTCCGTGTTGAGGTGACGGCGGATCGGCTCCGACGCGCAGGCGCGGCGCTTGTCGAGCACCTCCTCGAGCGACTGGGGCACGAAGGCGACGGAGCCCAGGGTCCCGAGGTAGCCGGGGAAGACGGCCTGGATGAACTCGCGCTCGCCGAAGATGCCCAGGTAGCGGCCCTCGTCGTCGGCCACGGGGAGCGCGGGCAGGTCGCCGTCGAGCAGCGCGCGGGCGGCCTCCTCGACGGGCGTGGTCGCGGGGAGCACGGGCGCGTCGTGCAGGACGACGTCGACGACCGAGCGGGGGCTCACCCTCGTCCCCTCAGAGGTAGCGCAAGGCGATGTAGAGGGTGGCCAGGACCATGGACAGCAGCGTGGCGGGCGCCCCCACGCGCAGGAACTCCACGAAGCCGATCGGCCGCCCGTTGCGCTGGGCCATCCCCGCGGCCGCGACGTTCGCCGCGGCGGCGATCAGGCTGAGGTTACCTCCGAAGCACGCCCCGAGCGCCAGCGCCCACCAGTACGCGTCGTCCCCCTCCCCGCCCTGGAGCTCCTCCACGACGGGGACCATCGCGGCGGTAAAGGGGATGTTGTCCACCACGCCCGAGGCGAGGGCGGAGACCCAGGTGATGCCGAGCAGCTCCGCGGTGCGGTCTCCCCCGGTCACCGACGCGATCCCCTCGGCAACCCGCTCGATCGCGCCGCGCTCCTCGAGCGCGCCGACCATGACGAAGAGCCCGATGAAGAAGAACAGCGTGGGCCACTCGATCCCGGCCAGGGAGCGCTCGACGGACTGCCGGGTGAGCAGGAGCATGATCGCCGCGCCGGAGAGGGCCACCGTCGCCGGCTCGAGCCCGAGCGGGCGGTGCACGAAGAAGGCGAGGATGGTGAGCACGAGCACGGGCAGCCCCCGGCGCAGCTCGTCAGGGTCCTCGATCGCGCGCCGGGCGTCCAACCCCATGATCGCCGCCCGTCGGTCGGGCGCGATGCGCAGCCGGCGCCGGAAGGCCAGGTACAGCATCGCGGTCACCGCCGCCCAGGCGAGGAGGGAGATGGGCCCGAGGTTCACGAGGAAGTCGAGGAACGAGAGGTCCGTGGCCCCGGCGATGATGATGTTCGGCGGGTCGCCGATCAGCGTGGCGGTCCCCCCGATGTTCGAGGCGATGATCTCGATGAGCACGAGCGGGATCGGGTCGATGTCGAGGCTGTCGGCGAGCAGGAACGTGATCGGCACGACGAGCAGGACGGTGGTGAGGTTGTCCAGGAAGGCGCTGAGCAGCGCGGTTGCGCCCGCGAGGGCCAGGACGAGCACGAGCGGCCGGCCTCGCGACAGCTGCCCCGCCCGGATGGCCACGTAGGTGTAGACGCCGGTCGTCTCCGTGAGCCGGACGATGAGCATCATCCCGGCGAGCAGGCCGATCGTGTTCCAGTCGATCGCCTCGATCGCCTGGTCCTGGTCGATCGTCTGCGTGAGCAGGACGAGGATCGCCCCGGCCAGCGCGACCTTCGTGCGGTGCACGCGCTCGGTGGCGATGGCCGTCAGCGCGACGGCGAAGATGACGATGGCGGGCAGCACGGCATGATCGCCGACCAGGCTTCCCGGCACACCCGCCGCGGACGGTACCCGGTCCGGCCCGCCGGTGCGCCGCGACGGTCGCCATGATCTCCGCCGTGCTCGTCCTGCTCATCGCCCTGGCCGGCGGCCTCGGGGTGCTCAGCCGCTACGCGATCGGACACGCGCTGGGCGCCGGCGCCGCGCCGTGGAGCGTCGTGGCGATCAACGTGGCCGGGTCGTTCG
>JALYMR010000255.1 GCA_030773615.1 Actinomycetota bacterium | reverse complement strand
CGCCGGGCGCGCTCGCGCTCCTGCGCGCTGCGGTGACCCGGCTGCTCGTGGTGTCCGCCGAACGGCGTCATCGCGCCCGCGCAGGCTATCGGGGCGAGTGGCGGTCGCCCGCCGCCCGCGCGGCGAGCCACCCCTCGAGCAGGTGGGCGGCCGCCCGCGAGTCCTCCGCCGCCCCGCCGCGTGGGTCGCGCTGGGCGAGGCGCGTCGTGAAGCGCTCGTCGTGCAGCTCGACGGGCACCCCCTCCCCCAGGCGCGCGGCGAGCGCGGTCGCGAACCCACGTGCCTCGCTCGTCTGCGCGGTGTCCGCGCCCGACAGCCCGAGGGGCAGCCCCACGACGACGCGCTCGGCGTCCCACTCGCGCACGAGCGCCTCCAGGCGCGCGAGCCCCTTGCGGGTCGCGGGGCGCAGTACGGGCTCGAGCGGGGTCGCGATGGCGCCCGTCGGGTCGCTCACCGCCACCCCGCAGCGCGCGCTGCCGTGGTCGAGCGCGAGCACCCGGCTCACGGAGCGCCAAGCGCGGCGGTGATCGCTGCGCGCGCGGCGGCGAGCGCCTCGGGCAGCCGCTCGGGCTCGCGACCGCCGGCCTGGGCCATGGTGTCACGGCCGCCGCCCCCGCCGCCCACCAGGCGCGCCGCCTCCTTCACGATGGCACCGGCCCGCACCCCGCGCTCCACGAGGGCGGGGGTCACCGCGGCGACGAGCTGCACGCGCCCGGGCGGGCCCGCCTCGGCGGCGCCGAGCACCACCGCGGCGGCGTCGCCGAGCTGGCCCTTCACCCGGTCGGCGGCCTCGACGAGCGCCTTCGCGTCGCCCGCCGGGACCGTCTCGGCCAGGACCTTCGCGCCGTCGACGTCGCTCGCCCGCGCGGCGAGGGCGGCCACGTCGATCGCCGCCCCGGCTGCCGCCGACGCGCCCTTGGCCGCCTCCCGCGCCCGTCGTTGGAGCTCGCCCACCGCCTCGGGCACGCGCTCGGGAGTGGTGCGCAGCGCGGTTGCGGCCTCGCGCAGCAGCGCGTCTTCGTGGCGCAGCAGCCCGACCGCCTCCGGGCCGGTGATCGCCTCGATGCGGCGCACGTTCGCCGCGCTCGAGCCCTCGCTCATGATCTTGAAGACGCCGATCTCGGCCGTCGAGCGCACGTGCGTGCCGCCGCACAGCTCGCGCGAGTAGTGGCCGTCGCCGATCTCCACCATCCGCACGAGGTCGCCGTACTTCTCGCCGAACAGGGCCATCGCCCCCAGCGCGCGCGCCTCCTCGAGGGTGGTGGTGATCGGGCGCACCGGGTCGTTTCCCAGGATCCACCCGTTCACCCGGTCCTCGACCGCGCGCGCCTCCTCGCGGGTGAGCGCCTGGCCGTGGGTGAAGTCGAAGCGCAGCTTGTCCGGGCCGACGTAGGAGCCCGCCTGGCGGACGTGGGACCCCAGGCGCTCGCGCAGGGCGGCGTGCAGCAGGTGCGTGGCGGTGTGGTTGCAGGCCGTGGCATGGCGCGCCCGCCGGTCCACGCGGGCCACGACGCGCTCGCCGGGACGGAGCTCCCCGCGCTCGAGCTCGACGACGAGCGCCTGGTCGCCGTCGCCCAGGCGCAGCACGTCGGCCACCTGGGCGCGGCAGTCGCCGCCGTCGCACTCCACCGTCCCGGCGTCGGCCACCTGCCCGCCGCCCGTGGCGTAGAAGGGCGACTCGGCGAGCTTGACGAGGGCCCGGCCGTCCTCGCGCTCCACCGGCCCGAGCGTCGTGTGCTGCACGAGCGTCTCGTAGCCCGTGAACGCGGTGGGCGCCTCCGCCCGGCGGGCGAGGCCCACGGCGCGCTCGCGCAGCCCCTCGCCGGGGGCGGCCAGGCCCGCGCGCCCGCCGCGCGCGCGCTCGCGCTGCTGCTCCATGAGCAGGTCGAAGCCCGTCGTGTCCACCTCGAGGCCGCGCTCGAGGGCGAGCTCGCGGGTCACCTCGAACGGGAAGCCGAAGGTGTCGTGCAGGCGGAAGGCGTCCTCGGCCGGGATGCCCGTGCCCGCGTCACGCGCGCGGGCGATGACCTCGTCGAGCAGCCGCGTGCCCTGCTCGAGCGTGCGCCCGAAGCTCTCCTCCTCGCCGCGCACCCAGCGCTGCACGGCGTCGCGCTCGCGCACGAGCTCGGGGTAGGCGCCGCCCATGAGCTCGACGACGCGGTCGACGAACCGGGGCAGGAAGCCGGGCGCGATCCCGATGCGCTGGCCCTGCTGGATCGCGCGGCGCACGACGCGACGCAGGATGTAGCCGCGGTCCTCGTTCGAGGGCACGACGCCGTCGGCGATGAGGAAGGTCATGCCCCGCGCGTGGTCGGCCAGGATGCGCAGCGCCCGGTCCGCGTCGGCGCCCTCGCCGTAGCGCCGGCCCGAGAGCTCCTCGCCGAGCTCGATGAGGGGGAGGAACTGGTCCGTCTCAAACACGGACGTCGTGCCCTGGAGGATCGCCGCGAGCCGGTTGAGCCCCAGCCCGGTGTCGATGTTCTGCGCGGGCAGCGGGCGCAGCGTGTTCGGCGGGTCCTGGTCGAACTGCATGAACACGAGGTTCCAGAACTCGAGGAAGCGCTCGTTGTCGCCGCCCGGCAGGTCGTCGGGGGCGCCGAAGGCGAGGCCGCGGTCGAGGTAGAGCTCCGAGCAGGGGCCGCACGGCCCGGTCGGCCCGGCCTGCCAGAAGTTTTCCGAGCGCGGGCAGGGGACGATCCGCTCGCGCGGCACGCCGACGGCCTCCCAGGCCGCGATCGCCTCCTCGTCGGGCCCCAGGCCGAGCTCCTCGTCACCCTGGAACACCGTGATCCAGATGTCCTCGGCCCGGAAGCCGAACCCCTCGAGGGAGAGCTCCCAGGCGAACTCGACGGCGCCCTGCTTGAAGTAGTCGCCGATGGAGAAGTTGCCGAGCATCTCGAAGAAGGTGAGGTGCCGCGTCGTCATGCCCACCTGGTCGATGTCCGGCGTGCGGAAGCACTTCTGGCAGGTCGTCAGCCGCGGGTGGGGCGGGCGCTCCTGGCCCAGGAAGTAGGGCTTGAGCGGGTGCATCCCCGCCGTGGTGAGCAGCACGGAGGGGTCGGCCTGGGCGGGGACCAGCGAGCCCGAGGGCAGGCGCCGGTGATCGCGGCGCTCGAAGAACCGCAGGAACGTCTCGCGGATCTCGTCGGAGGTCATCCCCGCCTGATTCTACGGGCGGCGCCGCGGCCCTAGGGCCCGTTGAACTTTCGGCCGCGGTGAGCGGTCGATTTCGGCGAGCAGTCGGCCGAGGACGGTGAAGAGCGCGAGGCTCTCGGCAAGACGGGCAGCGGGATCGCCGGTCTGGCCGTCGGCGCGGGTGC
>JALYMR010000254.1 GCA_030773615.1 Actinomycetota bacterium | reverse complement strand
GCTCGGCCAGGGGGGTTCAGCTACCGTTCCGCCCGTCCATGGCGGAGATCCTGTTCTTCCTGGCGGCGATCGGGGTGATGGCCGGGGCGCTCGGCGTCATCACCCTCCGCAACCCCTTCTACAGCGTCCTCGCGCTTGTCACGCACCTCATCGCCCTCGCGGCGCTGTTCCTGCTCCTGCGCGCGGAGTTCGTGGCCGCCGCGCAGGTCGTCGTGTACGCGGGCGCGGTCATGGTGCTCTACGTGTTCGTCGTCTCCTACGTGGGCGGGTCCGACGAGCCCCTCGGCCCCCACGCCGGCCGCGGCCTGAAGGCCGTCAGCGTGCTGAGCGCCTTCGGCCTGTTCGCCGTCTTCGCGATCGCGACCCTGGGCTCGGGCCTGCAGGCCATCGGCACGGAGGGCGCGGCCTACCAGCCGGGCTTCGGCTCGCCCGATCAGATCGGGGAGCTCCTGCTCACCCGCTTCCTCCTGCCCTTCGAGCTCGCGTCCTTCCTGCTCACCATCGCCGCCGTCGGCGCCGTGGTCCTCGCCCGGCGACGGGCCGACGCCCACCTCGGCGGCGAGCAGCGGATCTCCGTCGCCGACCTCGTGCGCCCGGAGGGCACGGGCACGATGCTCGAGGGCGTGAAGGGCACGACGGGCACGCCGGCGCGCCGCATCCCCGGCCCGGCGACCGACCAGGCCCGGGGGACCGCCCCCGTCTCGGACCACGCGCACGGCGACCCCGAACCGGGCGCGCGCGAGGCCGACCGCGAGGCGCGGGTCTAGGCCGTGGACATCGCCTGGTACCTCGTCGTCGCGAGCGTCGTGTTCTGCATCGGCGCCGCGGGCGTGCTCGTGCGCCGCAACCCGCTCGTCATCCTGCTCTGCATCGAGCTCATGCTCAACGCGGCGAACCTCGCGCTCATCGCGTTCAGCCGCATGCACGGCAACGGGGACGGCCAGATCTTCGCCATCGTCGTCATGGTCGTCGCCGCCTGCGAGGTCACCATCGGCCTCGGGGTGATCGTGGCCATGTTCCGCCGGCGGCTGCCCATCGACGTCGACGAGCTGCGCGAGCTCGCGGGATGACCGACGTCAAGACCTACGCGTGGCTGTGCCTGCTCTTCCCGCTCGCGGGGATGCTGCTCAACAGCTTCGGCTACCGGCTCATGCGCGGCACGGCCGCGGGGTGGCTGGCCACGCTCGCCCTGCTCGGCTCGTTCGTGAGCGCCGTGCTCTGCCTCCTCGCGCTCGAGCACCTCGCCGCGGAGGAGCGCCAGGTGCGGGCCGTGGCGTGGAACCTGGCCACGACGGCCGGGCTCGACGCGCAGCTCGCCCTGCTCGTCGACCCGCTCTCCGTGTTCATGGCGACGACGATCTCGGGCGTCTCGTTCCTCATCCACCTCTACTCCGTGGCCTACATGCAGTCGGACCGCGGCTACGTGCGGTTCTTCGCGCTCCTGAACTTCTTCGTGTTCTCGATGCTCCTGCTCATCCTCGCGGGCAACTTCCTCCTGCTCATCGTGGGCTGGGCCTTCGTCGGCGCCGCGTCCTACCTGCTCATCTCCTTCTGGTACCGGCGCTCCACGGCCACCAGCGCGGGGATCAAGGCCTTCGTCATCAACGTGCTGGGCGACGTCGGCCTCGTGCTCGGGACCTACTTCATCTTCCAGGGCACCGGCACCCTGGACTTCCTCGGGACGTTCGAGCGCGTCGAGGAGGCCTTCCCGACCCGCAACGACGGCGACCTCGTGGCGGGCTGCCTGCTCCTCCTCGTGGGCGCCTACGCGAAGTCGGCCCAGATCCCCCTCCACACGTGGCTGGCCGACGCGATGGAGGGCCCCACCCCGGTCTCCGCGCTGATCCACGCGGCCACGATGGTCACCGCCGGCGTCTACCTCATCGCGCGCATGTGGCCCCTGTTCGAGCAGGCACCGGCCGCCGCCGACGTCGGAGCGATCATCGCCTGCGCGACGCTCGTGGTCGCGGCGACGACCGCGCTCGCGGTCACCGACCTCAAACGCGTCATCGCCTACTCGACCATGTCCCAGATCGGCTACATGGCGATGGGCGTCGCCTCGGGCGCCTACGCGGCCGGGATCTTCCACTTCATGACCCACGCCTTCTTCAAGGCGCTGCTCTTCATGGCCGCGGGCTCCGTGATCGGGGCGATGGCCGGCGCCCAGTCGCTCGATCGCATGAGCGGCTTCCGGCGGGCGCTGCCCTTCACCTTCGGCTGCTTCGTGGTCGGCGGGCTCGCCCTCTCCGGCGTGCCGCCCTTCGCCGGCTTCTTCTCGAAGGACGAGATCCTCGGGCTCGTCGCCGAGCGCGGGGGCTTCCACGTCGTCCTCGCCGTGGTGGGCTACGCCGGGACCTTCCTCACCGCGGTCTACACCTTCCGCATGATCTTCCGCACGTTCCTGGGCGAGCCGTCGCCCGAGGCGCGCGAGGTCATGGGCGGCCACCTGCCCCACGGCGAGCACCGCAACCCGATCACGGGCGAGGAGGAGGACGTCGACGTGGGCTTCCCGGGCTCGGAGCACCACACGGCGGAGGGCTCGTGGCAGATGAAGGTCGCCATGGGGGTGCTCGCGGTGCTCGCCGTCGTCGGCGGGTTCCTGCAGATCCCCACGGTGACCGAGGTCGTCCACCACTTCCTCGAGCCCACGTTCGAGGAGTCACGGTTCTACGACGCGCTCGAGCCCACCGAGGGCTCGATCCTGCTCGGCCTGCTCGTGGGCGCGCTGCTGGCCCTCGCCGGCCTGGCCACCGCGTACGTCGTCTGGGTGCGCCGGCCGGGGACGGCCACGGCCCTGCGCACCCGGTTCAGCGCGCTGCACGCCCTGTTCGTCAACAAGTGGTACTTCGACGAGCTCATCGACTGGCTCGTCGTGCGGCCCGCGCGCGGCATCGGGGCCTTCGCCGCCGCGGTGGTTGAGCGCTTCGCCATCCAGGGCCTGCTCAACGACGGCACGAGCGGCGCCGTCCGCGCCGGGTCCGCCGCCGTGCGCGCCGCGCAGACGGGCTACCTGCGCTACTACGCCGCCCTGCTCATCCTCGGGATGGTCGCCATCACGGCCTACTTCCTGCTCGCGGCATGACGATCCACCTCGCCGTCCTCGTCGCCCTGCCGCTCGTGGGCGCGGCGCTCGCCCTCGTGGCCGGCCGGCTCGGCGGCCTGCTCGGCGCCGCGGCGACGCTCGCCTACGCGATCTTCGCGCTCGTCGAGTTCGACTCGGCGGCGGCCGGGCTGCAGTTCGTCACGAACGAGCGCTGGATCGACCTGCTGGGGATCAACTTCAAGCTCGGGCTCGACGGCCTGAACCTGTTCCTCGTCCTGCTCACCGCGGTGACCTGGGTGGCGGTCACGCTGTGGGCGGCGCTCGGTCGCTGGGGCACGGACCGGGGTCGCACGTTCTTCTTCCACCTCGGCCTGGCCGAGACGGCGGTGCTCGGCGCCCTGCTCGCGCAGGACCTGGCGCTCTTCGTCGCCTTCTTCGACCTCATGCTCGTCCCGTTCATCTTCCTCACCCTCGGGTGGGGCGGCGAGCGCCGCGGGCCGGCCATCACGAAGCTCATCATCTACACGCTGGTGGGCTCGCTGCTCATGCTCACCGCCGCGGTGGCCACCGGCGTGCTCGCCGCGAACCGCTCGGGCGGCCAGCTCACCTTCGAGCTCTCCGAGCTCGCTCGCACCCGCCTGAGCGAGGACGACCAGCGCTGGGTCTTCCTGTTCTTCGCCGCCGCCTTCCTCGTGAAGATGCCGGCCTTCCCGCTGCACGGCTGGCTCACCGACGGCTACAGGAACATGCCCCTGCCCGCGCTCGCCGTGTTCAGCGGGGTGCTGAGCAAGGTCGCCGCCTACGGCTTCCTGCGCATCGTCCTGCCCCTGTTCCCCGACGCCACGGTGCAGTTCCAGGAGCTCATGCTCCTCATCGCCCTGGCCTCGATCCTCTACGGCTCCGTCGTGGCCTTCACGACCACGGACGCCCGGCTCGTGCTCGGGTACTCGTCCATCGCCCAGCTCGGGTTCATCACCCTGGGGATCTTCGCCCTGCGCGACGCGGGCGCCCAGGGCGCGGTGCTCCAGTCCGTCAACCACGGGCTCGTGGTCGTCCCCGCCTTCTTCATCGTGGGCGCCCTGGCCGAGCGGGCGGGCGGCTCGGAGGACCTGCGCGCGATGGGCGGCATCGCCCTGCGCGCGCCGCTGCTGGCCGCGATGTTCCTCATCGTCGCCTTCGCCACGCTCGCCATGCCCGGCTCGTCGAACTTCGTCGGGGAGTTCCTCATCCTGCTCGGGGTCTTCCAGAGCAAGCTCGCGTTCGCCCTCGTGGCCAGCGCGGGGGTCGTGCTCGCCTCCGTGTACGCGCTGCGGCTGTTCATCCGCGCGATGCACAACCGGCGCAACGAGGGGGCCGCGACCTACGATCTGCGCGTGACCGACGGCCTCGTCGTCGTGCCCCTGGTGACGGTGATCATCGCGCTCGCCCTGTACCCGCAGCTCGCGCTGGAGCGCGGGCAGGCGACGGTGCGCGCCATCGTCGCGCCGCTCGAGGAGCGCACGGGCGGGCCCGCGGGCGAGGTCGTGGTCGGGCTCGAGCGCTTCGACGAGGAGGAGCCCGGTGGTTGACACCCCGACCATCGACTGGGCGGGCTTCTCGCCCTTCCTCGCGCTGTTCGGCGCGGCGCTGATCGTCCTGCTCGTCGGGCTCCTGCGCGCCCGGGTCGTGCGCGAGGGGCTCGTGCCCCTCCTCGCCATCGCCGGCTACGTCGTGACCATCGGGCTGTGCGCGTGGCAGTGGGGCGAACGCAAGGACCTCATCGAGGGCGCCCTTCGCCTCGACGAGCTCACGCTCGTCCTCACGGGCATGTTCTGCGTGGCGGGCATCGCCACGGCGCTGCTCGCCTGGCGCCACCCCGCCCCGCGCGAGGCCGGGCAGGGCGAGTTCCAGGCCCTCGTGCTCGCCGCCGTGGGCGGCATGGCCGTGCTCGTGGCCTCCCAGAACCTCGTCACCCTGTTCCTGGGCTACGAGCTGCTCTCCATCCCGCTCTACGTGCTGTGCGCGACGGAGATGCGCCGCGAGCAGTCGCTCGAGTCGGGCCTGAAGTACCTCGTGATCGGCTCCGTCGGCTCGGCCACCCTCCTGTTCGGCCTGGCCTTCCTCTACGGCGCGACGGGGTCGACCGACTTCGACGGGATCGCCCGCGCGCTGGGCGCCGGCGACCTGCTCAGCGATCCGCTGCTGCTCTGCGGCATCGGCCTGGCCGTCGTCGGGCTGGCCTTCAAGGCCTCCGTCGCCCCCTTCCACCAGTGGACGCCCGACGTCTACCAGGGCGCGCCCACGCCGGTGACCGCGTTCATGGCCGTGGCCACGAAGGCTGCCGCGTTCGGCATCACCCTGCGCCTGTTCGACGTCGCCCTCCTGGGTGCGGCCGACGACTGGGCCCCCGCGCTCGCCGCCCTCGCCGCCGTGTCCATCATCGTGGGCAACGTCGGCGCGCTCGGGCAGTCGTCGCTCAAGCGGCTGCTCGCCTACTCCTCGGTCGCCCAGGCCGGCTACATGCTCGCCGGCGTCGTGGTGGCCAGCGAGCGCGGGGTCACGGCGGCCGTCTTCTACCTCGCGGTGTACCTGGCCATGAACCTCGCCGCGTTCGCCGTCGTCGTGGCCCGCGAGCGCGAGGTGGCGGACGGCGACCGCGTCGACGCCCTCGCGGGCCTCGGCACCCGCCGCCCGGCGCTCGCCTGGCCCATGACCATCGCCATGCTCGCCCTCGCCGGGTTCCCCGCCACCGGCGGCTTCTGGGGCAAGTTCTTCCTCATCGACGCGACGGTGAACGGTGGCTACATCTGGCTCGGCATCCTCATCGTGGTCGGGTCGATGATCTCGCTCGCGTACTACCTGCGCGTCGTCGCCGCGATCTGGGGTCGCGAGGCGCCCGAGCAGGGCGAGCGGGCCGACGACGCGCCGCGTGGCGCGGTGGCCCTGGGACGACAGCCCGTCCTCGCCGGCGGCGCCCCCGAGGCCGACCGCCGGCGCGCCCCGGTCGAGGTCGTCGTCGTCGGCATCGCCTTCGCGGCGCTGACCGTCGCGCTGGGCATCATCCCCTCGCCGCTGCTCGAGCTCGTGCGCGACGCGGGCGCCAGCCTCCCGGGCCTGCGGTAGCGCTCGGAGAGGGTCGGGTACGCGCGGGGCATGGACCGCAAGCCCGATCAGACGCAGGACCCCCGGGACATCAGCACCGGGCAGGGCTACCCGGAGCAGCAGCCCGGCGGCGCCTCGCCCGTCGAGGGCCGCGAGCGCGGCCCCGAGGCCGACGTCGAGCGCCCGCGGGCGCCCGAGACGAGCTCGCCCGAGGAGGGCGACGCCAGCCAGGCCACGGGCAACCCGAACGCGGCGGGCGGCGGCACCGGCCGGGGGCAGGGCGACGAGCAGGCGGAGCGTCCGGCCTGACGCGCTAGACCTTGCGGTGCGCCGGGCGCCAGGTGCCGTCGTCGAGGCGCTCGAAGTCCGCGAACAGCAGCGGCGCCTCGTCGAGCATGATCCGCGCGACCCGATCGAAGACGAGGCGCAGCTCCTCCTCGGCGCCGGGCGCCGTGCGCATCTCGATGACGTGGCGCAGGGTGCGCAGGTTCGCCGTCCACACGATGTCGGTGCTCAGCCCGAGCGGCGCGAGGCGCCGCAGCGCGGAGGTCACCTCCTTCTTGACGTGGAAGGGCACCCCCTCGTCGTCGATGCCCAGCGCCTCGGCGGCCGTGACCTGGAACTCCTCGAGCTGCTCGACGAGGCTCACGACCTGCTCGCGAACGGGCTCGAGCGACGGTGGCACGCGCAGGCCGATGTCCGTCAGGCGCACGTAGCGCAAGCTCTCCTGGCTGAACGCCGACCCGGCGCGGTGCCGGACGAGCTCGTGGGTGAACACACGCGAGACGTTGCGCAGGGCGAAGGTGAAGCTCGCGTGCTCGAGCACGGAGCCGTGCTGGGAGGCGACGAGGTTGGCGAGGTACTCGCCCCGGTCCGTGCGCACCCGCGTGACGTTCGGGTTGAGCCCGGGCTCCCAGCTGCGGTAGCAGACGCGCCCGCAGAACTCGACAAGGTGCTCCGCGGCGTTCGGGGCCTCGGACTCGGCGACCCGCCGCTCGAGCCAGGCCTCGCCGCCGACGGAGGCCAGGTACGCGCGCATCGCGTCCAGGTCCAGCGACGGGCGGGCGACGAGGAAGACCTCGGGGGACGTCTCGCGCAGGACGCGCGGTCGCTCGGTCATGTCGGTCGTGGGTCCGGACGCGGAGGTCGAGGGGGCGAGGTCGAGCATGCGGCGCAGGCTACGGCGGGCGGCGGACAGGGACCAGGCCCCGGGGTAGCCTGACCGGCGTGGACGAGACGACGATCACCTCCTACCGCGACGGCCCCCTGCTCGTGCGCGGGCCGTTCCGGCTGCTTGACCAGGACGGCAACGAGATCGTCGTCGAGCGCAAGACGGTCGCCCTGTGCCGGTGCGGCAAGTCGCGCATGCGCCCGCTGTGCGACGGCACGCACCAGGTCATCCGCTTCCGCGCCCCCAGCCAGCTCGAGCGCGGGCGCGGCGCGGAGGGCTAGGCAGGCGCCCCGGGCCTCCACCTCGGCCCCCCGCGCGCCCCACCCTCGCTAGCAGGCGCGGGCCGTCGCGCGCGAGGGCACCGAGGCCGTCGGTCACCTCGACGAGGCGATGGGCGCCATGGGGGACACCTCGCAGCCGTCCAGGAAGCGAGCCGCGAGCCAGTCCACCAGCCCGGGCAGTCCGCGCTCGGCGACGACGGCGCGCTGGCGGGTCGCCGCGCCGCCCTGCACCATGTCC
>JALYMR010000253.1 GCA_030773615.1 Actinomycetota bacterium | reverse complement strand
GCCAGCGCGCGCTCCAGGCCGTGCTCGACGTCGGCGGCGCGCAGGTCGCGCTCGCCACCGGGCCCGAAGCGCACCCCGGCCCGCAGCCGCACGCTCACGCTGCGCCCGTCCTCGGCGATCTCGGGCGGACCCTCGGCGAGGTCGGCCGTCGGGCGCTCGGCGTCGCCGGGGCGCCAGGCGTAGGGCGTTCGGAACAGCGCCCCGTGGACGGCGACCTGGCCGGGGGTGACGACCCGGTGGGGGTCCGGGGCGGGATCGGGTCGGGCGAGGAGCACGACGAGCGTGCCCCCGCGGCGCGGGTCCTCGTCCACCGGCCCGGGCGGGGGCGCCTCGCGCCCGCCGCAGCCCCAGAGCGCCGGCGCGGCGAGGAGCCCAAGGCAGGCGACGCGTCGCACGGACATCGAGGGTTACGCTATGGCCCGCTACCTGGAGGCGGGGCCAGGCGGCCCCCGGACGAGGAGGTCCCATGAAGATGACGGTCTCACGGCTCCAGGGAGCGCTCGCAGTGCTCGTGGCCGCCCTCGCGATCGGAGCGTGCGGCGGCGACGACAGCGGCGGTGGTGGCTCGGGCGGCGGGGGCGGCGGGGGCGGCGGCGAGCAGACCGCTGTGCGCCAGGGCGGCGAGCTGCGCTTCGCCTACCCCTCGTTCCCGGACTACGTGGACCCCCAGCTGGCCTACACCGTCGCCGGTCTGCAGGTGCTCGACCCCGTCTACAAGACGCTCATCACCTACCGGCGCGAGGAGGGCACGCGCGGCTCCGAGCTCATCCCGGGTCTGGCCGAGGCGCTGCCCCAGATCAGCGAGGACGGGCGCACCTACCGCCTGCGCCTGCGCGAGGGCCTTCGCTACAGCGACGGCTCGCCGGTCCGCGCGCGTGACTTCGAGCACTCGATCAAGCGCATGATCACCATGGAGGGCGGTGCGTCGCCGTTCTACACGGGGGCCATCGCGGGCGCCGACGAGTACCAGGAGCGCGGGCGCGCGAACGGCGACATCAGCGGCATCACCACGAACGACGAGACGCGCGACATCACGATCCGGCTGAACGAGGCCAACGGCCAGTTCCCGTACCTGCTCGCCTT
The DNA here is from genome assembly GCA_030773615.1 of Actinomycetota bacterium. Taxonomy (GTDB): domain Bacteria; phylum Actinomycetota; class Thermoleophilia; order Solirubrobacterales; family Solirubrobacteraceae; genus JALYMR01. The sequence goes on along the minus strand of JALYMR010000253.1, from coordinate 7,505 downwards.
CGAGTTCGCCGCGCTCGTGCCCAGCGACACCCCCTTCGAGAACCAGACGCAGAGCCCACCGCCCGGCAACGGCCCCTACCGGATCGCTTCGGTGGAGGGGTCGCGCCAGATTGTGCTCGAGCGCAACCCGAACTGGAAGGACATCCCCGGGATCCCGCGGGGCAACGTCGATCGCATCACCGTCGACGTCATGCAGGGCACGCGCGGCGTGCAGGAGGTCCTCCAGAACCGCGCGGACTGGATGGACGACGTCCCCGGCGGCGACCTCACCCGTCAGTTCCGCCAGACCGCGGGCGACCGGTACCGGGACATCACGCAGAACTCGACGTACTACTTCTTCCTGAACGAGCGGACCCCGCCGTTCGACGACCTGCGCGTGCGGCAGGCGATCAACTTCGCCGCCGACAAGCGGGCGCTCGCCCGCATCGCGGGCGGCCAAATCACGCCCGGCTGCAACTTCATCCCGCCGGGCATGCAGGGCTACCAGAAGATCGACCCCTGCCCGTACGGCGACCCGAACGCGGCGCCGAACGTCGAGCGGGCCCGGCAGCTCATCCGGGAGGCCGGCGTCCAGGGCGAGCGGGTCACCGTGTGGGGCAACGACGAGTCCGACACCCGCCCCCGGGTGGAGTACCTCACCGACATCATGAACCAGATCGGCCTGCGGGCCGAGCCGCGGATCGTGGACGGGTCCGTGTACTTCCAGACGATCGGCAACCAGCGCACCCGCGCCCAGGCAGGGTTCGCGAACTGGTTCCAGGACTACCCGCACCCCGGGAACTTCCTGTTCCTCGTGGCCGGCAGCACGATCCAGCCAACGAACAACCAGAACTTCGGCAACGTCAACGACCCGGTCATCAACCGGGGCATCGACGAGCTGAACCCGCGGCCGCTCACGGAGACGGCCGAGGGCTGGGCGCAGCTCGACCGCCGGGTCATCGACCAGGCGCACGGCGTGGTCTACGGCCACCGCCGACTGCCCCTCATCGCCTCGAACCGCGTGGCGTTCGACCGGGTGATCCACCACCCGGTGCTCCAGGTCGACTTCACGTCGTTCGCCCTGAAGCAGCAGTAGGCGAGGGTGCCGGGGGGAGGGGTACGCTGCCCTCCCCCCGGCACCGCCCCGAATGGCCCTCAATCCCGCCACCCAGACCGTCGCCGACGCCCCTGGCCTCGCGGCGGAGTCCGCGCAGGAGCACCCCCCCGCCGCAGGGACGAGCCCATGGGGGCTGGCGGGGCGCAGGCTGCGACGCAACCGCGTCGCCCTCGCGGCCGGGCTGCTGTTCGCAGTCCTCGTGCTCGTGGCCCTCGCCGCGCCGCTGTACGCGAGGCAGATCGCCGAGACCACGCCCGAGCGCAACCGCGTCGCCGACGAGATCGTCGTGGACGGGGAGCGCCGGCAGGTCGTCTCGCTCGACGGCGTCCCCATCGGCCCCACGTTCGGGCGGCAGTTCTTCCTCGGCGCCGACCAGAACGGCCGCGACGTGATGGTCCGGCTGCTCTACGGGGCGCGCAACTCGCTCTTCATCGGCGTCGTCGCCGCCCTCATCACCACCCTGCTGGCCGTGGCCCTCGGGTTGACTTCGGGCTTCTACCGGGGGTCGGTCGACGCGGTGATCTCCCGCGTGTTCGACGTCCTGTGGGCGTTCCCGGTGCTGCTCATCGGGATCGCGCTCGGCGTCTCGCTGGCCATCGGCGGGCTGAGCATCGGCCCCATCTCCATCCGCAGCAACTCGATCTGGGTGCCGACGCTCATCATTGGCGTCGTCTACATCGTCTACCTCGCGCGCCCCCTCCGCGGGCAGGTCCTGTCCCTGCGCGAGAAGGAGTTCGTCGAGGCGGCCCGGGCCCAGGGGGCGGGCGGGGTGCGGATCATGGCGTCCGAGCTGCTGCCGAACCTGAGCTCGACGCTGCTGGCCTTCTTCCCGCTCGTCGTGGCCAACGCGGTCCTGCTCGAGGCGGCGCTCTCCTTCCTGGGCGCCGGGGTCCAGCCGCCGAACCCCTCCTGGGGCACGATGATCGCGGACGGGCTGTCCCTGATCATCAGCTCGCCCCACCTCACCGTCCTGCCGGGCGCGATGCTCGTGCTCACCGTCCTCGCGCTGAACATCTTCGGCGAGGGCGTCCGCGACGCCCTCGACCCCCGCGCGCGCATCCGCGTCGAGCGCTAGTGGCCCGCTTCGTCATCCGGCGCCTGCTCGCGATGGCGCTCGTGCTCTTCGCGGTGTCCGTGCTGACGTTCCTCATCTTCAACGTCATCCCGAACGGCGATCCCGCCGCGCGGATGGCCGGCCGCCAGGTCACACCCACGCAGGTGGAGGCGATCCGGCGCGAGTGGGGCTTCGACCAGCCGCTCTACGTCCAGTACGCGAACACGATGAAGAAGGTGTTCACGGGCGACCTGATCTCGTACTCCAACCGCGAGAACGTGGTCGACCGCATCGTTGACGGCGCCCCGCGCACGTTCGCGCTCGCGATCGGGGCCGCCATCCTGTGGTTCGTGGCCGGCGTCGCGCTGGGGCTGTTCAGCGCCGTCCGCGCGGGGGGCGTCTCGGACCGCGTCCTCACCGTGCTCGCCCTCATCGGCATCTCCATGCCTGTCTTCTGGGTGGGAGCCCTCATGAACTACTACCTGGGCTTCAAGGCCGGGCTGTTCCCAAACGGCGGCTACATCCCCTTCGCGGAGAACCCGCTGGACTGGCTGTACCACCTCGTGCTGCCCTGGACCGCCCTGGCGCTGCTGTTCATCGGCGTCTACTCGCGCATCCTGCGCTCGAACGTGCTGGACACGGTCAACGACGACTACGTGCGCACCGCGCGGGCCAAGGGCCTCACCGAGCGCCGCATCCTGCTACGCCACGTCCTGCGCAACTCGCTCATCCCCGTCGTCACGCTCTGGGGCCTCGACTTCGGCGCGGTGCTCGGCGGCGGCGCCATCCTCACGGAGACGGTCTTCGACCTCCAGGGCGTGGGCCAGTACTTCGCCGAGTCGATCAGCACCCTCGACCAGCCGCCCGTCCTCGCCGTGGTGCTCTTCGGCGCGTTCTTCATCGTCCTGCTCAACACCCTCGTGGACATCGTCTACGCCGCCCTCGACCCGAGGATCAGGCTCGGATGAGCGGCGCGCCCCTGCTCGAGGTCGAGCACCTCCAGGTCTCCTTCGCCACCGACGAGGGCACGGTCAGCGCCGTCGACGACGTGAGCTTCGGCCTCACCGAGGGCGAGATCCTGGCCGTCGTCGGCGAGTCGGGATCGGGCAAGTCCGTGACCGCGATGACCCTCATGGGCCTCACCCGCTCGCCCAACGCGCGCTTCAGGGGCTCGGCGCGGCTGCGCGGCCAGGAGCTCGTGAGCGCGAGCGACGAGGAGCTGCGCCGCATCCGCGGCAAGGACATCGCGATGATCTTCCAGGACCCGATGACCTCGCTGAACCCGGTCTACCGGATCGGCGATCAGATCGTGGAGCAGATCCAGGCCCACGCCGGCGTGCCCACGGGCGAGGCGCGCGACCGCGTCGTCGAGCTGCTCGAGCGGGTCGGGATCCCGCGCGCCCGCGAGCGCATGGACAGCTTCCCCCACGAGTTCTCGGGCGGCATGCGCCAGCGCGTGATGATCGCCATGGCGCTCTCGAACGACCCCTCGGTCCTCATCGCCGACGAGCCCACGACCGCACTCGACGTGACGATCCAGGCCCAGATCCTCGAGGTCATCCGCGACCTGCGCGAGCGCACGAACGCCGGCGTGCTGCTCGTCACCCACGACCTCGGCGTGGTGGCCGACGTGGCCGACCGCGTCGTCGTCATGTACGCGGGCCGCGTCGTGGAGCACGGCACGCTCGACGAGGTCTTCTACGACCCCCAGCACCCCTACACGTGGGGCCTGCTCGGCTCCATCACCCGGGTCGACCGGCCGCGCCCGCCGCGCCTGCCCTCCATCCCGGGCCTGCCCCCCTCGCTCATCAGCCGCCCGCAGGGCTGCCACTTCCGCCCGCGCTGCCCGCACGAGTTCGACCGCTGCCCCGAGACCCCCGACCTCGCCGCCCGCGACCGCTCACGCCCCACGCACCTCGACCGCTGCTGGCTGCCGGTCGAGGCCAAGCGCGAGCGCCGGGAGACAACCGAGGGCCAGATCGGCCTCGTGGCGGAGGGTGCCACGGCGTGAGCGCGGTGAAGCCCGGGGCGGTGGCCGCGCGGGAGCCGGACGGCCCGGGCGCCGACACCGCGCCGCTGCTCGAGGTCGAGCATCTCGTGCAGTGGTTCCCGATCAAGAAGGGGCTGCTCGTCGACCGCACCGTGGCCAACGTGCACGCCGTCGACGACGTGACCTTCGCGCTGCGGGAGGGGGAGACGCTCGGCCTCGTGGGCGAGTCGGGCTGCGGCAAGTCGACGCTCTCGCGCACCATGATGCGCCTGCTCGACCCGACCGACGGCGCGATCCGCCTGCGAGGCAGGGACATCACGAGGGCCTCGCGGCGCGCGCTGCGGCCCATGCGCCGCGAGCTGCAGATGGTCTTCCAGGACCCGTTCGCCTCGCTCAATCCGCGCAAGCGCGTCGGCCAGATCATCGGCGCGCCCCTGGCCATGGCCGGGGTCCGGCGCGACGAGGCGCAGCGGCGCGCGGCGGAGCTGCTCGACCGCGTCGGCCTGCAGCGCGAGCACCTCAACCGCTTCCCCCACGAGTTCTCCGGTGGTCAGCGCCAGCGCATCGGCATCGCCCGCGCCCTGGCCATGGACCCGAAGCTCATCGTGCTCGACGAGCCGGTGAGCGCTCTCGACGTCTCCATCCAGGCCCAGATCGTCAACCTGCTCGACGACCTCCAGGACGACTTCGGGCTGACCTACGTCTTCGTCGCCCACGACCTCTCCGTCGTTCGCCACGTCTCGGACCGCATCGCGGTCATGTACCTGGGCAAGATCATGGAGCTCTCGCCCGCCGAGGAGCTCTACCGCAAGCCCGTCCACCCGTACACGGCGGCGCTGCTCGCTGCGATCCCCGTGCCCGACCCCCGGGAGAACCGCCGTCGGCAGCGGCACGTCGTCGGCGGCGAGCCCCCGTCGCCCGTCGACCCGCCCTCGGGTTGCGTGTTCCACACCCGCTGCCCGCGGGCGCGCGAGCGCTGCCGCGTCGAGGTCCCGCCGCTCACGGAGTACGGCGGCGGCCACGCGGCCGCCTGCCACTACCCCCTGAGCGTCGACGCGGCGGAGGTCGCGACGTCCACGCGCTCGCCCGCGAGCCCGCTGGCCGCGAGCGACACGCGCCCGGAGCTCGTCTGAGCGCCGCGCCCACCGCCCCGGTCGTCGTCGTCGGCGCGGGCCTCGCCGGCCTCGGCGCGGCGCGCGAGCTGCGCGCCCGCGGCGTCCCCGCGGTGGTGCTCGAGGCCTCCGACGGCGTGGGCGGCCGGGTGCGCACGGACGAGCTCGACGGCTTTCGCCTGGACCGCGGCTTCCAGGTCCTGCTCGAGGCCTACCGCGAGGCCGAGCGCGTCCTCGACTACGCCGCGCTCGACCTGCGCCGGTTCCACCAGGGGGGCGCTCGTGCGGCGGGGCGCCGCTGCGCCTCCCTCGATGGGCTCTGGGCCCGGCCCGAGGTGCGCGCCGAGGACGCCCTGCGCGAGATCGGCCTCTCCCCCGCCCTGCTCGAGGGCTTCTTCCGCCCCTTCCTGGCCGGGGTCACCCTGGATCCCGCGCTCGGCGTCTCGAGCCGCTTCACCGACTTCGTGCTGCGCATGTTCGCCGGGGGCAGGGTGTCCGTGCCCGCGACGGGGATGGGCGCGCTCCCCGCGCAGCTCGCCGCCGGGCTCGACGTGCGCCTCGGCGCGGAGGTCGCGGGCGTCGACGGGGAGGGGGTGCGCCTGCGCGACGGCGGACGGGTCGAGGCCGCCGCCGTCGTCGTCGCCTGCGAGGGCCCGGCCGCGGCCCGGCTCGTGCCCGGCCTGCCCGACCGCGGCTCGGTGTCGGTGACCTGCGTCTACTTCGACGCCCCCGCCTCCCCCATCGGCGAGGGCGTGCTCGTGCTCGACGGCGAGGGCGCGGGACCGGTGAACAACCTGGCGGTGATGAGCGACGTCGCCCCGGGCTACGCGCCCGCCGGCCGCGCGCTCGTCTCGGCCAGCGTGCTCGGCGAGCCCGACCCTGACGACGAGCGCCTCGTCGGCCGGGCTCGCGCGCAGCTGCGGGGCTGGTTCGGGGTGCAGGTCGACGGCTGGCGGCACCTGCGCACGTACCGCGTCCACCACGCCCAGCCCGCCCAGCCGCCCGGCGCGCTCGACCCGCCCCAGCGCCCCCTGCGCCGCGAGGCGCGCCTGTGGGTGTGCGGCGACTACCGGGCGGACGCCTCCATCAACGGGGTGCTTGGCGCGGGGCGCCGCGCCGCCGAGGAGGTCGCGGTGGCCCTGCGCGAGGGCTAGGGGAGCGCGAGCGAAACTCGCGATGACCCCCCGAGGCGGCGACCTCCGGGGTCAGGACCAGCGGGACCGCTCAGAGAACGGGCCGCAGCGCGAGCCGTTCTCCGACCCCGAGGCCGTGGCGCCGGTCGAGCGGGAGCTCGGCCTGAGCACGAGTGCCCGCTGCTCCAGCTGCGCGTTCGGGGGGCTTGAGCGGGTCCGACTGCACGCCGACCTGACGATCCTCGCCAAGCTCGCCGGCGCCCTCAGCCGAGCGCCCACCGTTCCCCTCGCCGCGGGAGCCGCCTAGGCTGTCGCCATGTGCGTTCAGTGCGCGATGGGGGCCACAAGCGCCGCCGCCGCTGCCGGAGGGGTGACCGGCGTTCGCCTCTGGCTCAGGGCCAGGGCCTTCTCGTGGATGACGCCGCGCAGGATGCGCCTCGCGACCGCCTCGTTGATCGTCGCGGGCCTGGTCGGCTCCTCCGTCGGCCTGGGCGGCACCTAGCGCCGAGTTTCGCCAGCCGTTTCGCTGGGACCTCCTAGGGGAGCGTGCGGGCGACCCGGGCCTGCGCGAGCGCGAGCGCGACCAGAGCGGCGGCGGTCACTCCCAGCGCGGCGGCGCCGGGCCCAGTCGTCTCGCCGCGACCGCCCGCGAGCCAGGCCGCGAACAGGACGCCGGTCGTCACGTTGGCGGTGGCGAGAGCCTGGAGGGGCCGCCTCGCGGGGCGCCGGCGCGCGCGCCAGAGCAGCGCGGCGACGGGCAGCAGCGCGCCACCGAAGGCCGCCGTGAGCGGGGGAGAGGTGGCCGGCGGCGGGAGCCGCAGCACCCGATGCAGGCCCGTCGCCGGGCCCGTGAGCAGCGGCAGCGCGAGCGCGAGCTCGAACGCGGCGTCGGCGGCGAGCAGCCGGCGGGCCCTGTCCCTCGAGGTCATGTGGCCCGGGCCCTCGCCGCACGGCCGGGAAGGTAGCGCGAGCCGGTAGCGCGGCCCCTGGTGGTCTAGCCTGCGTCGGCGTCGGCCGTGGCGCTCTCAGCCGCGGCCGGGGCCCCGATAGCTCAGTCGGATAGAGCGACTCCCTCCTAAGGAGTAGGCCGCAGGTTCGAATCCTGCTCGGGGCGCTGGGG
>JALYMR010000252.1 GCA_030773615.1 Actinomycetota bacterium | reverse complement strand
GCTCGAGGCCCCCCACACGGAAGGTGAGCCGGCCTCGCCCCGCGGGCTCGAGCACGAGCCGGCCGTCGCGCCAGGCGTGCGAGCGCTCGAGCAGGAGCCCCGCGGCCGAGGCGCGGGTACCGCCGCTCGTGGCCCGCCCGCCCGTCGCCCCGGTGAGGAAGTAGCCCACCTCGACGCGGGACGCCCGGCCCCCCGTGCCGCGCAGGGCGAGGGCGCCGGCGAGGTTGCCCGGGACGAAGTCGAAGCCGAACGCGGGCACGAGGGTGCAGCCCGCCCCCTCGGCCATCGGCCCGTGGCGGGCAAAGACGTCGCGGATGAAGGGCGCCTCGCCGGTGGAGTCGAGGTAGTGGGCGCCCCGGGCGATGGCGGCCTCGACAGCGGCGCCGCCGAGCCGGGCGAAGGGCCCGACGGTGCTCACGAGCACGTCCCCGCGGCGCAGCACCGCGCGCAGCGTCTCGGGGCGCTCCACGTCGGCGACCGCGTGGTCGAGCCCGCCGAGCTCCGCGGCCAGCGCGGCGACGCGCCGCTCGTCGCGGGCGACGAGGAGGGGCGCGGCCCCGCGGGCCACGAGGGCGCGGGCCACGAGGTCGCCGGTGAACCCCGTCGCCCCGAAGAGCACGATGTGCGCGGACACGGCGGGGCAGCCTTCCCGACGGGGCCCACCGCTAGCCTCGCCGCGTGGACGAGCGCGCCCTCGCCGAGCGCCTGATCTCCTTCGACACGGCCGGCCCCGACGGGCTGCGGGCCGCCGTGGCCTTCGTGATGGGCTGGCTCGACTCCCACGACGTGCCCGTGGAGAAGCGCGAGGTGGCCGGCCTGCCCGTGGTCATCGCCGACGTCGGTCCGCGCACCGGGCCCTCCGTGGTGCTCCACGGCCACCTCGACGTCGTCCCCGCCCACGCCGAGCAGTTCGCGCCCCGGATCGAGGGCGACCGCCTCGTCGGGCGCGGCGCCTACGACATGAAGGGCGCCCTGGCGGCGATGCTCTGCGCGATCCGCGACGTCTCCCGGCAGGACGCGGTGCGGGTGCGCCTCGTCTGCGTGCCCGACGAGGAGGCCGAGGACGTCGAGCACCACACGACGGAGCTGCTCGTCGGCGACGGGACCCTGCACGCCGACTTCGCGATCACCGGGGAGCCCACGGACCTGCACGTCGGCGTGCAAGCCAAGGGGGTGCTCGCCGCCCGGGTGGCCGTCCACGGCACCGCCGCCCATGGCTCGACGCCGTGGCTGGGCGACAACGCCATCCTCAAGGCCTACGACGTGTTCCGTCGCATCGAGACCCTGCCCTTCAGCCGCGAGAGCTCGGACCTCTTCGACCGGCCCTCCATCAACCTGTCGCGCATCACGGGCGGCGACGCGTTCAACAAGGTGCCCGACTCCTGCACGATGGACGTCGACATCCGCTACCTGCCCAACCAGGACGCGGGGGCCATCCTCGCCCAGCTGCGCGCGCTCCCCGACGTCGAGCTCCTGAAGTGCTTCACCCGCGCGCCGGCGATCGTGTCGCACCGCAACCCCTACGTGCTGGCCCTGCGCGACGCGGTGGGGCGCACGATCGGCTCCACCGCGCTGTCCGTGGGCCGCGACGGCGCGTCGGACGCGATCTCGTTCCTGGAGGCAGGGGTGCCCGCGGTCGAGTTCGGCCCGGTGGGCGAGGGCCATCACGGCCCCGACGAGTGGGTGTCCGTCGAGTCCCTGGAGCGCTACCGCCGGGCGCTGTGCGCGTTCGTCGACGACCTGCCCGCCGCGCTCGTGCGCCCCGAGGCGCCGCTGCGGCTGGCCGAGGGCGGCGTGGGGTGAGCGCGGTCCCGCAGCCCGAGACGGCCCCGCGCGCGGCGGCGGGCATGCTCCGGCGCTTCCTCCTCGGCGCGCTGGCCATCGTCGCGCTGAGCACCGCCGCCGTGTCCACCGGGCTGCTGCTCGAGTTCAAGCACTCCGTGGACATCTTCGAGCGCAGCTCCACGCCGCTCGCCGGCGGGGTCGAGCAGGCCCTGGCCGGCGTGGAGCCGGGCAGGCCGCAGACGATCGCCCTGCTCGGCTCGGACCGCCGCTACGAGGACAAGGTCGAGGGCAAGCCCGTGCGCTCGGACACCATCATGCTCGTGCGCCTCGACCCCGACCGACGGGCCACCGCGGTGATGAACGTCCCCCGGGACCTGCGCGTGCGCATCCCCGGCGAGGGCACGATGAAGATCAACGAGGCGTACGCGCGCGGGGGCCCGAGGCTGACCATCCGGACGCTGACCCAGCTGCTCGACATCCCGATCCACCACGTCGTCGTGGCCCACTTCGGCGGCTTCCGCAAGGCGATCGACCGGCTCGGCTGCGTGTACGTCGACGTGGACCGGCGCTACTACCACTCGAACGCGGGCCTGCCCCCGGGCCAGCGCTACGCGGAGATCGACGTTCCCGCGGGCTACCAGCGGCTGTGCGGCCAGGACTCGCTCGACTTCGTCCGCCACCGCTACACGGACAACGACTTCGTCCGCGCCGCCCGCCAGCAGGAGTACCTGCGCCAGGCGAAGGACCAGATTGGGATCTCCAAGCTGTTCGGCGACCGCAAGCGGCTGCTGCAGATCTTCGGCCAGTACACGGAGACCGACGCGAACCTGCGCGGCGACACGCAGGTGCTGCGGGTGCTCAAGCTCGCCTACGAGGCCTCGAAGAACCCGATCCGCGAGGTCCGCTTCCCGGGTCGCATCGAGGACCTGCCCTTCGGCAGCTTCGTCGTGGCCACCCCCGCCGAGCTGCGGCGCACCGCCCGGGAGTTCATGGCCGTCCGGGGCTCGGCGGCCCCCCGCCGGCAGCGCGAGCCCCAGCGGCCCCGGCGGCCCGCGCGCCGCCGTGCGGGGG
>JALYMR010000251.1 GCA_030773615.1 Actinomycetota bacterium | reverse complement strand
GGCGTCGGCCCCCCGCGCCCCCGGCGCCCCCGCCTTCGGCGACGTCCTGCGCAGCCGCGCGGCCGGGGTGCAGTTCTCCGGCCACGCGGTGGAGCGGCTGCGCCGCCGCGGCATCGAGGTCGACGGGCCCACGCTCCAGCGCCTCGACGGCGGGGTCCAGCGGGCGGCGGCGAAGGGCTCGCGCGAGTCCGTCGTCTTCGTCGACGGGACGGCGTTCGTCGTCTCCGTGCGCAACCAGACCGTGATCACCGCGGTCGATCGCGCGTCGATGCGCGAGCACGTCTTCACGAACATCGACTCGGCCGTCATCGCCTGACCCACCCCGACCCTCGCGGCAGGACCTCACGGAGGAGGCCGCGACACCGACCAAAGGACCTGATGCACCCATGATGCGCGGCATGTACTCGGCCATCTCCGGCCTCAAGACCCACCAGACGATGCTCGACGTGACCGCCCACGACCTGGCCAACGTCAACACCGTCGGCTTCAAGGCGAGCCGGACCTCGTTCCGCGACTCATTCACCCAGACGCAGCGCTCGGGCGCGACGTCGGCCAACGGCACGGGCGGCGCGAACTCCGCCCAGGTCGGCCTCGGCGTCCAGCTCGGCTCGATCGACAACGTCATGGGCAACGGCGCCTTCCAGTCCACGGGCTCGGCGCTCGACGTCGCCATCCAGGGCGAGGGCTGGTTCCGGGTCGGCAACGGCACCCCGACGGCGGGCAACCCGACGGTCGGCACCCCGGCCCCCGCGACCCTGAACTACACGCGCGCGGGCAACTTCACCCGCAACGACCAGGGCTACCTCGTCACCCAGGACGGCTTCTACGCCGTGGGCAAGGTCGCCGCCGACCCCGACTCGAACCCGGCCACGAACACGGCCGACACGTACCTTTACATCCCGCCGGGCGGCACCGACGTCACCGTCTCGCCCGACGGCACGGTGAGCTTCTTGCCCCCGGCGGGCTACGCGCACCCCTCGCCGCCGCTGCCCCCGGTCGAGGCCAACGGGCGGGCGATCGCCGGCTTCATCTCCCTGGCGAAGTTCGGCAACGAGCCCGGCCTCGAGCGCATCACGAACAACCGCTGGCGCCAGTCCCTGTCCTCCGGGCCGGAGATCAACGGCACGAGCGGCGGCGGCGCCTTCGGCGCCACCATCGGCGGCGTGCTCGAGATGTCGAACGTCGACATGGCCACCGAGTTCACGAACATGATCAGCGCCCAGCGCGGCTTCCAGGCCAACTCCCGCGTCATCTCGACCTCGGACGAGATGCTGCAGGACCTCACGAACCTGAAGCGCTAGCGGGGCCTGGATCGTGATCCGCCTGCACCGGCTGGGCTCGGGCGCCGAGCCCTTCCTGCTCAACCCCGACCTCATCGTGACGATCGAGGCCACCCCGGACACGGTGGCCACGCTGACCACCGGCGCCCGCGTCGTGGTCTGCGAGTCGCCCGAGGAGGTCGTACGGCGCGTGCGCGACTGGCGGATCGGTGTGCTCGTCGACGCGCTCGCCGCGTCGCCGCGCTCCCTCGTCACCGCGTAGGCGCCTCCGCCGGCCGTCCCCCGGGGCGGCCGGCGGAGCCTCAAGCGCTCCGGGCGGCGGCCGATGAACGGTGGGCACGCCCGCGACGAACCCGGAGCCCCGCATGTCCACCGATCGCCAGACCCGTCAGCTCGTGGTCTTCTCGCTCGGGGAGGAGGAGTACGCCCTCCCCATCCAGCAGGTCCACGAGATCATCCGCTTCTCCGAGCCCCGCTCGGTGGCCTCCCGCGTGGACTGGGTCCGCGGCGTCATCAGCCTGCGCGGCAAGATCGTGCCCGTCCACGACCTCGCGATGCGCCTCGGCGTCGCCGGCCGCGGCTCCGACGAGAGCGCGAAGATCGTCATCGTCGAGACGGAGGCCGCGATGGCCGGCGTCATCGTGGACGACGTCGAGGAGGTCGTGACCGTCGACACGGAGCAGCTCGAGGCCGCCCCCACGAGCGGTGGCGAGGCCGTCGAGGCCATCGCGAAGCTCGGCGACCGCCTCGTGGTCCTGCTCGACCCCGCGGCGCTCTTCGCCGACGAGCTCGCCGAGGCCTAGACCCGGTGCCCACCGCGACCCCGAGCCGGATCGTCGTCGCCGACGACTCCGGCCTCATGCGCAGGATGCTCACGTCCAGTCTGCGCGAGGCCGGCTTCGACGTCGTGGGCGAGGCGCGCGACGGTGACGAGGCGCTCGCCCTCTGCGAGCGCCACCGCCCCGACGCCATGACCCTCGACCTGGCCATGCCCGGCATGGACGGGATGGGCGTGCTCCGCGCGCTCAAGCGCGAGGGCGCCACGCCGACCCCGGTGGTCGTGGTCTCCGCGTTCTCCCCCGCGCACGGCGCGCGTGCGGTCGACGCCCTCGCCGAGGGCGCCTTCGACCTCGTGGCCAAGCCGTCGATCGGCGAGCCCCGCGGCACCTTCGTCGGCCAGCTGCGCGACAAGGTGCACGCCGCGGT
>JALYMR010000250.1 GCA_030773615.1 Actinomycetota bacterium | reverse complement strand
CGAGGGGACGGCCGCGGGGTGCGCGGGCCCTGCGCCTCGCGCTCGCGTCCCTGGCCGCCGCCGACCCCGAGGTCGCCCGCAGCGAGCTCGAGGAGCGGTTCCTCGCCCTCGTCGCGGCTGCGGGGCTCCCGCTGCCCGGGACGAACGTCCGTGTTCACGGGTACGAGTGGACTTCCTGTGGCCGAAGCAGCGCCTGGTCGTCGAGACCGACGGTGTCGCCGCCCACCTCGTCCCGCGCGCCTCCGAGCACGATCGGGACCGCGACCAGCTGCTCGCGGTCCATGGGCTTTGGCGTCGTGCGCTTCACCTGGCGCCAGGTCGTCACGACCCCGGACCTCGTCGTCGCCCGCCTGGGCGCCCTCCTGGGAGCCCCCGGCTACCCCTCCCCGGCGAGCGCGTCCACGGCCTGATCGCGCGGGAACGCGAGCAGGACGTCCTCGGGCCCGGCGAGGTCGGGTGGGGCGGTCATCACGAGCACCTTCTCGCTGTCGAGGTGCTCGGCGACCTCGGGGAACACCATCGTGCTCACGATGAGCACCCGTGCCGGCTCCGAGGTCGCGTTCTCCACCCGGTGCGCGCCGGCCCGTCCCGCGGGACAGGCCACGACCTCCCCGGGCGCGAGCTCGCGCGAGGCGCCCTGCGCGCCGCGCAGGGTGGGACGCCCGGCGAGGACGACGACGAGCTCCTCGTTCGCATGGTGGACGTGCAGGGGCGAGACGCGGCCCCCGGGCGCGACCTCGTAGACCGTCGCGCCCAGGCGCTGGGCCCCGGCCTGGGCACCCACGCGGGCGGCCCTGCCCAGGAAGGGGGCCCGGTCGCTCTCGAACTGCCAGTCGGCTCGTAGACGTTCGGCATCGGCCGATCTATCGCGATATCGCGCGCTAGCCCTCCGCCGCGGGACACGCGATCCGGTAGTCGCACACGGAGCACGCCGAGGGGGAGGGGGTGGGCTCGAAGCCCTGGGCGCCGATCCCCTCGGCCACCTCCATCACCGTCTCCGTGAGCCAGCCCGGGTCGATGTCCTCCGTCGGGACGCGGACCTTCTCGTCGTCGAGCACGTAGAGGTAGGCCTGGTCTGCCGCCTCGAGGTGCCAGGCCTCCTGCGCGGCCATCGCGTAGAGGGAGAGCTGGACGTCCTCGCGCAGCTGGGCCGCCCCGCGCGGGCGGCCCGTCTTGTAGTCGATGAGCTCGAAGCCCCCGCCGGGCAGGCGGTCGACGCGATCCACGCGGCCGCGCAGGGTGTGCTCGCCGAGGCGGAAGGTGAAGGCCCGCTCGAGCCACACGGGCTCGGCGTGCTCGGCCTGCAGGCGCTCGTGGTAGCGGTGCAGGGCGCCCTGGGCCTTGCGGCGCAGCTGGCGCTCCTCCTCGCCGTCGCCCAGCCCACCGCGGCGCCAGCCCGCCTCGAGCAGGCCGAGCAGCTCGTCCACCGTCCGCCCGCCGCTCGCGTGGTAGCGCTCGAGGACCTGGTGCACCACGATGCCGAAGCGCTGGTGCAGGGAGGGCTCCTGCGGGATGCGGAAGACGCGGGCGAACTTGTACTTCAGCGGGCAGGTCCGGTACGTCTCGACGTCCGAGGCCGAGAGGAGCAGGCCGTCGCCGCGACGGGGGATGAAGGGCTCGAGCGTGGGCTCGGAGCGCGCCGCGCGGGCGGCCACGCGGGCCCGGTCGTCGCGCTCGGCGTCGACGAGCAGCTCGTCCAGGCCGGACGTCGTGAGCACCTCGCGCTGCAGGGGCGAGACCGCGGCGGCCAGACGGGCGTTCACCGCGGGCAGGGCGTCGGCCACCGAGGCCCCGGCGGGGCGCTCGAGGAGCGCCGCCACCTTCACGAGCTCGAGGTAGCGCACGACGGCGTGGGTCACGTCGAGGTCCGTGTCGAAGCGAAGCTCCCCGAGGCCCTTGCCCACGGAGGCCACGTCGGCCAGGAGGCGATCGCGCAGGGCCTGGAACGTCGCGTGCAGCGTCTCCTCGGGCCCGAAGAGCTCCTCCTCGCGCTCCTCCCAGTCCAGTCCGAGCGCCGCCCGGACCTCCTCGAGGAACGGCGAGGGCGGCTGCGCCACGCCCCGTTCGGAGCGGGCGGGGTGGGCGAGCACGAGCCCGCGCCGGGGGCGCGTCATCGCCAGGTGCAGGGCGCGCCGGCTGGCGACGTCGTGCGTCGTGCGCCCCTCGGGCGGCTCGAGCAGCAGCGCGTCGGGGACGGGCTCCCCGGCGGCCGCCGCCGCGCGCGTGCCGGGGACGGTCGCGGCGTGCAGCCCGACGACGAAGGCGTGGTCGACCTCGAGCGTCCCCGCCGCGGCCATGGCCACCACCTGCACCGCGTCGGGGGCACCCGCGGGCAGGGCCTGCTCCACGCCCAGGCCGGCGTCGGCCACCGCGGCCACGTAGTGGGCGAACTCGCGCGGGGTGGCCTGGGGGGCGCGGCGCACGTAGCCCGCGGCGAGCTCGGCGAAGCGCGCGACGTTGACGAGCGACGCGACGACGTCGGCGTGGGCGGCGAAGAGCTGCTGGCGGCGCACGCCGAGCCGCTCGACGAGGCGGTGGACGAAGAGGTCCGGGCGCGCGGTGTCGAGCGTCTCGCTCATGACCCGGTGCAGGCGCAGGAAGGCGAGGATGCGCTCGCGGGCCTCGGGCGGCAGCTGGGGGGACTGGGTGGCGGCCACGAGTCCGGCGACCATGTCGAGCTTGCGCCGGCGGGCGATCTGGATGCAGCGCGCGAGGTCGACGGGGCGAAGGTCGATCGGCGGCCGCGAGAGGGCGCGCACGACGGCGCCGGCGTCGGCGGGGTCGACGAGCAGACGCAGCCACGCGAGCAGGTCGCGCACCTCGCCCTGGGCGAAGAACGCGGCGGCGTCGACGAGGCGGTAGGGCACGGCGCGCTCGTCGAAGGCGAGGGCGAGGGCGCGGCCCTCCGTGCGCACGGAGGGCACGAGGACGGCGATGGCCGACGGCGCGGCCCCCCCGCGGATGAGGCGCTCGGCCTCGGCGGCCACCGCCTGGGCCTGCGCGCGCTCGCTCGCGCAGCGCCACAGCACGACGCTGCCGCCCCCCTCGCCCGTCGTGCGCTTGTCGAGGCGCCCCGGCGCGGGGGCGACGACCGCCTCGGCGGCGTCGAGCACGGGCTGGGGGCAGCGGAACGAGCGCTCGAGGCGCACGACGGCCGCGTCGGGGTGCGAGCGGCGCAGGTCGGCCAGCCCGCGCAGCGCCGCACGCGGGCCGGGGGCCACCCGCCGGTCGTCGTCCACGCAGGCCACGAGGTTGCCCTGCCCGCCCGGGCCGCCGGCGGTGCCCGCGGCCAGGGCCTCGACCAGGGCCAGGCCGGCTCGGCTCACGTCCTGCGCGTCGTCGACGAGCAGGTGGCGGAAGCGGTGGCCGGCCCGCGCGCGGACGTGGGGGGTGTCGCGCAGCAGGGCGAGCGCACGGAGCACGAGGTCGCCCTCGTCGAGCGCGTCCGCCTCGGCCAGGAGGCGGTCGTGGGCGGCGAAGAGGGCGGCGAACTCCCGCTCGCGCGCCGCACGCGGGTCCTCGTCGGCGAGCCCCCGCGCCCAGCGCGCGAAGATCGGCGCGGTGACGAGCTCCTCCTTGAGACGGTCGATGCGGGCGACGACGCCGGCGAGCAGGGCGGCCGGGTTGCCTCCCAGGTCGTGGGCGCGCAGCGTGAGCTCGTCGACGCGCTCGAGGAGCATCGCCAGCCGGTCGCCGGCGGCCAGGGGGACGACGAACGGATCGAGCCCCGCCTCCACGGCCTCCGCGTGCAGGAGCCGGGCGCACACGTCGCCGACGCTGTGGACGGCGAGCTCCTCGTAGGGGCGGTCGATCGCCTCCTCCAGGCGCCCGCGCAGGTCGCCCGCGCCCGGGTCGCCCGGCGCCAGGAGCAGGACGGACTCCGGTGCGAGGCCCTGCTCGCGCACGAGCCACAGGCAGCGCTCGACGAGCACCTGGGTCTTGCCCGTCCCCGCGCCCGCGAGGACGAGGAGGGGGCCGCCCGGGTGGGTGACGACCCGCGCCTGGGCGGGCGTGAGATCCATCCCGGGGGAGCTTAGGCTCGGGGCTGGCGACGCTGGGGCAACGGCGCCCTGTCAACTACGCACCGTGAAGGAGGGGACGGTTACCCTCCGGGCGTGCGCCGCCCACTGACCCTCCCCCTCCTGTTCGGACTGCTCCTGCTCGTGGTCACGGCGAGCGCGTGGAGCGCCTCGCCCGCCGTGCCGCTCCTCGACCCCCCGGAGGTCGCCCAGGCCGACGAGGGCGACGACGACAAGGGCAAGGACAAGGGCAAGGGCAAGGGCAAGGGTCGCGGCGGCGACGACGAGGACGAGGACGAGGACGACCGCGACGGGGGTCGCGACGGCGACGACGACGAGTACGACGATGCGGGGCCCGCGCCCCGGCCCGCCGCGCGCCAGCCGGCCCCGGCCCCGGTCCCGGTCCCGGCGC
>JALYMR010000249.1 GCA_030773615.1 Actinomycetota bacterium | reverse complement strand
GCGTCGCCGCCGCGCGCCCCCGCGAACGGGGCGCCCGCCGCCGAGCTCGAGCTCGACGCCCTGCGCGCGGTGTGGCCCGCCGTGCTCGATGAGGTCAAGCGCGCGAACGCGCTGTGCGCGGGCCTGCTCGAGAAGGCGCGCCCCGCGGAGGTGGCCGACGGCGCGCTCACCGTCGCCTTCCCGGCTGACGCCGCCTTCTTCCGCAAGCAGGCCGAGACCGCGACCCACCGCGACTGCGTCGCCGCGGCGCTCAGGGCGGTCACCGGACAGGCGCCCCGCCTGACCTACGTCCTCGCCGCCGACGGGGACGCCGAGGAGGCGCCGACCGTCCTCACCGACGACGAGGTCGTTGCCCGCCTCGTCGCGGAGTTCGACGCCGAGGAGATCCACCCCACGCCCGAGGAGCCCGCCTGATGCCCCAGCCGCCCAACATGCAGCAGATGCTCAAGCAGGTCCAGAAGATGCAGGCCGACATGGAGGCTGCACAGGAGCAGCTGCGCCACGAGGAGGTCGAGGCGTCCGCCGGCGGCGGGATGGTCACGGTGAAGGTGTCCGGCGACCTGGTGGTCAAGGCGATCACGATCGACGCCGACGCGATCGACCCGGAGGACCCCGAGCTCCTGCAGGACATGGTCCTCGCGGCCACGAACGAGGCGCTGCGCTCGGCCCAGGAGCTCGCCGCCGACCGCATGGGCCGGGTGACCGGCGGGCTCGGCGGCCCCGGCGGGCTCGGTGGCCCGGGCGGGCTCGGCGGCCTGCTCGGGATGTGAGGGTGACCTAGCGCTTGTACGCCCCGCCCGTCCAGCGCCTCATCACCGAGCTCGGCAAGCTGCCCGGCGTCGGGGCGCGCACCGCCCAGCGCCTCGCCTTCCACCTCCTGAGCGCGAGCCCCGACGACGCGCTCGGCCTCGCGGACGCGATCCGCGAGGTCAAGGAGCGCATCGGCCAGTGCGAGGTGTGCTTCAACCTGGCCGACGGGCCGCGCTGCCGCGTGTGCCTCGACGAGCGGCGCGACGAGGGCCTGCTCTGCGTCGTCGAGGAGGCGGGCGACATCGTCCCGATGGAGCGCACCCACGAGTACCGGGGGCGCTACCACGTGCTCGGCGGGGCGCTGTCGCCGATTGACGGGGTGGACCCGGAGGACCTGCACCTCGCCGAGCTCTACCGGCGGGTGGAGGGCGGCGCCGTGCGCGAGGTCGTGCTCGCCACGAACCCGACCACCACGGGGGAGGCCACCGCGCTGCACATCGCAGACGCCCTGCACACGCGGGCGCCGGCGGTCGCGGTGACCCGCCTGGCCTCCGGCCTGCCCGTGGGCGGCGACCTCGAGTACGCCGACGAGGTCACGCTCGGCCGCGCGCTCGCCGGCCGTCGCGCGCTGTGAGCGCCGCGAGCGGCTGCACGTTCTGCCGCATCGTGGCCGGGGAGCTGCCCGCCCACCTCGTGCTGGAGGACGACGGGTTCGTCGCCTTCCTCGACACCCGACCCCTGTTCCCGGGGCACGTGCTGCTCGTGCCCCGCGCCCACCACGAGACGCTCATGGACCTGCCGCGCGAGCTCGTCGGCCCGCTCTTCGCCGTCGCCCAGGACCTCTCGCGCGCGGTGCCGGCGGCGACGGGGGCGAAGGGCGTGTTCAACGCCGTGAACAACGTGGTCAGCCAGAGCGTCCCGCACCTCCACGTCCACGTCGTGCCCCGCAACCCGAGGGACGGCCTGCGCGGCTTCTTCTGGCCGCGCACCCGCTACGCCGACGACGAGGAGGCCGCCGCGACCGCCGCTCGGATCCGCGCGCGCCTTCCATATCCTCCTGCGCCGTGACCGGCACCGTCGTCATGAAGTTCGGGGGCACCTCGGTGGCTGACGCGTCGCGCCTCAAGCGCGCCGCCCAGCGCATCGTGGCCAAGCGCGAGCAGGGCAACCGGGTGGTGGCCGTGCTCAGCGCGCGGGGCAAGACGACGGACGCGCTCATCGCCGAGGCCCAGGAGATCTCGCCGCAGCCCGACCCCCGCGAGATGGACATGCTCCTCTCGACGGGCGAGCGCCAGTCCTGCGCGCTGTGCGCGATGGCCATCAACGACCTGGGCCACCGCGCGATCTCGCTCACGGGCTCGCAGGCCGGCATCGTGACGGACACCTCGCACACGAAGGCGCGCATCCTCGAGGTGCGCGCGGATCGCATCCGGGAGGCGCTCGAGGAGGACAGCATCGTGCTCGTCGCGGGCTTTCAGGGCGTCTCGACCGCGAAGGACGTCACGACGCTCGGGCGCGGGGGCTCCGACACGACCGCCGTCGCCCTCGCGGCGGCCATCGGCGCCGACATCTGCGAGATCTACACGGACGTCGACGGGGTGTTCACCGCCGACCCGCGCATCGTGCCCGAGGCGCGCAAGCTGCCCGTCGTCTCCTTCGACGAGATGCTCGAGATGGCCGCGAGCGGCGCGGGCGTCCTCCAGCTGCGCTCCGTGGAGTACGCGCGGGCGCACGGCGTGCGCATCCACTGCCGCTCGTCGTTCACCGACGCGCCCGGTACCGTCGTCGTCGCAGAGGAGGAGACCGTGGAGCAACCGCTCATCACCGCCGTGACCCACTCCACCGAGGAGGCCCGGGTCACCCTGCTCGGCGTGCCCGACAGCCCGGGGGTGGCCGGGCGCATCGTGACCGCCCTGGCCGAAGCCAGCGTGAACATCGACATGATCATCCAGAACGAGCCCGTCTCGGGCGACGGCGGCGCCGACATGTCGTTCACCGTGCCGCGCACGGATCTGCTCGACGCCCAGCGCGCCCTCGAGCCGCTGACCGCTGGCGGCGAGATGCGGGTCGCCACGGACGAGGGCATCGGGAAGGTCTCCATCGTCGGGGCCGGGATGAAGACGCACCCCGGCGTGGCCGCGAAGGTGTTCCGCACCCTCGGCGACGAGGCCATCAACATCGAGATGATCTCCACCTCGCCGATCAAGATCTCCTGCGTCATCGCCGCCGACCGCGTGCCCGACGCCGTCCGCGCCCTGCACGGCGCGTTCGCCCTGTCCGGCGAGGGCACGGTCCGGGCCGAGCGGCCGTTCGGGGAGTTCGCGCGCTCATGAGCCCCGAGGGTCTGCGCGTCGCCGTCGTCGGCGCCACCGGCGCCGTCGGCTCGCTCATGCTCCGCGTCCTGCGCCGGCGCGGCTTCCCCGCGGCCGAGGTCGTGCCCTTCGCCAGCAAGCGCTCCGAGGGGCGCACGGTCGAGGGCGCCGACGCGCCCGTGCGCGTGCTCGCCGACGACGCGATCGACGGCTTCGACCTCGCGCTGCTCAGCGCGGGCGGCTCGACGTCGCGCGAGTGGGCGCCGCGCTTCGTCGAGCGCGGCGCGGTCGTCGTGGACAACTCCTCGGCCTTCCGGATGCACGACGACGTCCCCCTCGTCGTCGCCGAGGTCAACCCCGACGCGCTGGCCTCCCACACGGGCATCGTGGCCAACCCGAACTGCACGACGATGGTCGCCATGCTGCCGCTCAAGGCGCTCGACGACGCCTTCGGCCTGCGGGCGATGGTGGCCACGAGCTACCAGGCCGCGGGCGGGGCGGGGCAGAAGGGCATGGACGAGCTCGCCGCGCAGGTCGAACCGCTCCTGGCCCGGCGCGAGGCGCTGGTCGAGGACGGCGCGGCGGCCGCGGCCACCGTGCGGTCCGAGGTACACGCGGCGCCGCTCGCGTTCAACGTCGTGCCGCTGCTCGGCACCCCGGGGGAGGGGGGCTACACGGACGAGGAGCTCAAGCTGCGCAACGAGTCGCGCAAGATCCTCGCGCTGCCCGACCTCGCCGTCTCGCCGACGTGCGTGCGGGTGCCGGTGATGAACGGCCACTGCGTGGCCGTGCGCGCGACGTTCGAGCGCCCCGTCGACCTCGACGCCGCGCTCGCCGCGCTGCGGGCGTTCCCGAACCTCGTCGTGGACGAGCTGCCCACCCCGCTCGGGTGGGCGGGGCGCGACGAGACGGCGGTGGGTCGCGTGCGGGTCGACCTGGGCGACCCGCGCGCGCTGAACTTCTTCGTCGTCGGCGACAACCTGCTCAAGGGCGCCGCCCTGAACACGGTGCAGCTCGCCGAGCTGCTGCACGAGCGCGGGCTCGTGCGCACCCCCGCTCGGGCCTGAGGCGGGTCCGGGCGCTAGCCGGCGTCCGCCGATCCGTCCCCGCGCCCGATCTTCGACAATCCGCGGCTGACGATGTAGGCGGCGGCGAGGATCGTCACGAGCGTCCACGCGCGCGAGGCGTCGAAGCCGTCGGCGACCGCGGCGGCGAGGAGGACCGCGGTCGCCACGGCGACGAAGGCGAGGAACTCGCTCGTCAGGAAGAAGCGCTTGGGGCGCGGGGGCCGGGACCCGGGGCCGAACAGGGGACGGGTCTCCTCGAAGCCGCGGGTGCGCTCCTCGGTGTAGGGGGTGCTCATCGGGGGTCCTCTCCTTCGTGGCGTTCGATCTCGAGCTCCTCGCGGCGCACGGTCTCGTCGATCGTCCGCTGCTCCGTGACCACGTCCTTCTCGAGCCACACACGCTCGCGGGGCACGACGCGCTTGTGCACGACGGGCTCCTCGTCGTGGAGGATGAGCTCCACGCCGTGGGCCGGATCCGGAACGGCGTCGTCGGCCTCGCCGATCGGCGCGCGCTCGACGCGGAGCTCCTCGCGCCGGACGGGCACCCGGATCGTGACCCACTCCGTGACGACGTGCTTGCGCAGGCGCACCCGCTCGCGGCGCACCCGCTTCTCGACCTGCAGCCGCTCTTCGGAGAGGAGGATCTCGCCGCCGTCGGTCAGCTCGGCGGGGGCCGGCGGGGGCTCCGGGGGTGGCCCGGCGAGCGGGGCGGTGGCGGGTGCGGGGGCCGGCGGCGCCGGGCGCAGCCG
>JALYMR010000248.1 GCA_030773615.1 Actinomycetota bacterium | reverse complement strand
AAAGCGACTGTGTCGGGCAGTCGCGGCCCGCGTCCGCTTGACATCCCGGCCGTCTTCAAAGAGACGAGTGGTTGGTCGGCCGGCGCTACCTCTCCGAAGCCTCGATGAAGCTTGCGATCTCGGCCGGCGCCAAGACGCAGACCCTCCCCACCCAGACCACCGAACAGGAGGACCTGGAGTTCCCCCGCTTCGGTGGACACGTAGGGGTCCGTGAGCGTTGGACCGCCGAGACGGACCTCGAGCGCTGCTCGACGGACTCGTGCGGCGCCAGCGCGGGCGACCTGACGGCGCAGCTGTGCCGGCACGGCCTCGCAGATTGCGCCCCAGGTCCCCGTCGAAGAGTGCTCGTGCTTGCCTCGCTACCGCTCGCGGCCGCGGGTCAGGTACATGCGCTTGAAGCCTCCGGGACAGCTCGTGTCGCCCCCCGGCCCGGGCCAGTCGGTGTGGCCCAGAGCGCGCAGCCGGACATATGGACCGGCAGGCGGTGGGAGGCGGGCATGACGCGCCGGTGGCTGTTCTCATGAAGCCATCGCAGGCTTCCCGCCTGCAAGGAACTCGGCTTCGTGCCGGTGGTGCCGTGGCACACAATGTGCACGTTGCCGGTGTTGTGGCCACCGACGCCCGTGCCGCGAAAGCGGGTGGGGCGCAGGAGCACGAGGGTCCCGGCCCGCGTGAGCCCGTAGTGGTAGGCGATCCCATCCCCCCAGCGGGAGTCGTGGTACGCGTCGTGCCTGCGGAACAACTCGAGGGCGTCCTCGTCGCTGCGGTCCGCTCGCTCTGCCGTGTAGTGCCCCGTCACGGCGCCAAGCGGGCCGATCGGACCGTAGCGCCCCCGGACACGGGTGTCGAGGCGGAGGATGCGGGGCTTGCGAGCCCCGGCTTCCATGAGCTGGCGGCGCCTCAGGGCAAGCCGTCGACTCGCCTCGTCGCGCAACCGCTGCCACCGGCCCACCTTCTCGTCGGCCTCCTGGTACAGCCTCCACCACTTCTTCCGTAGCTCGTCTCCCTCCGGACGGGTCGTGCGGAAGTCCAGCCAGCGGCGATAGCGCCGCGACCTGCGGCGACGCCAGAGCATGAGGCGAGCCTGACGGAAGGTGTGGCGCGCCTTCCACCGGGCCTCGGACCTGCGGAGGAATCCAACGCTCGGCATTTGCGTGTTCTACCGGTCACGTCCGACGCACCGCGAGCAAGCGCTTCGACCGCGGACCGGAGCAGCGGCCAGACCTTGATCGGTCAGCGCGCATGCGCGGCCGCTGACCGAAGGCTCCCGAACACCCCGTCGCCGACGGTGTCCCGGCCTTCCAGGGCCTGCGCGAGGGCTGCGAACGACCGCGTGAACAGCGCGGTGGACGTGACACCCGACGGAAGGACTGCCGTGTCACCGCAGGCGCTTCGCTCGCTCGCTTCCGCCGCCGTGGTGGGCGGCCTGTGCTGGATCGCCCTCGCCGCGATGAACGTGGCGATGGGCACCTCAGACGCGGAGAGGGCGGTGGTCGGACACGCCGGCCACGTGCTCTTCGCGGTCTTCGCCGCCGCCCTCGTCCTCACGGTCCCCGGGCTCCTGGCTCTGCACGCCCACCCGCGAAAGGCCGACGGCCGGCTCGGGCGCGCTCGGCGCCACTGCGGGCGTCACCGCCCAGGCCGTGGTGATCATGGTCATCCTCATCCAGGGCGGGGACGGCCGTGGTTCGATTGGGCCGCCCGCTGGCCGTCCTCACGTGAAACGTCGGGAGCCTGATGCTCGGGATCGCCGTCCGCTGCGCCGGCGTCATGCCCGGCTGGGTCCGCATCGCCCTTCCCCTGGTCACGGTCCTGGCCGTCGCGCTCGCCGCGTTCGGAACGAGCTCGCTGATCGGCGTGTTCCTGATCGTCGTCGGCTCGCGGATCGCCAGGGCAGCGGCGGCCGGCGCGACGAGCGCCCCCTCCGTCCGCGGCGCGGAGGCACGCGCCTAGCCAGCGGCCGAGCGCGCGGTCTGCGGAGATGCGCTCTGGCCGCCCGACCGCAGCCGCGTGTCGGCGGGCGCCGACCAGGCGCGTCTGCCGGGCCGCAGCAGTCGGGTCCGCCGCTACGCGTCCGCCCTGCGCCCATTCCCGAGGCGGTCCGAGAGGCCCCGGGCGCGCTGGTAGAGGGCCTGCGCCGTCCGTCCTCCTGCACCGGCTCGCCGTGCCATCGTTTGGGCGAAGCCGGGCCGGGCACAAGCCGGGACAACGCGGCTCGTGGAAGGAGCAGTCATGTCAGATGTCCCTGGCCAGATGAGCACGACGCGGCCTCAGCCGCACGGCGCGGGAGGCGATGCGCCGGGATCGTCGGGGTCCGGCGGCAACCTGCTGGACAGGCTCCGCGAGGTCATCGACAGGCAGTCGCCCATCCTGGGCGAGCGCGTCAACCTGCGCGCCCAGCGAGCGCGCACGCGGGCGGCGGAGCTGCGCGCGCAGGGCAAGGTCAGGCCGGCGAAGCTGACCGAGCAGGCGGCCGACCGTGCCCAGCAGGCGGGTGACTGGCTGCGCGAGGTCGATGCAGACCGGCTCACGCAGTCGGCCAACCGCGTGGTCGAGAACCTCAAGGCTCGGCGGCAGAGCCAGCGCCGCCAGGGCTAGCCGACCTCGCCGCCGCCCGCACGCGGTCCGCCGCGTGCGGGCAGCACGGCGCCCCTGCGCCCGGGGCTTCGTCCAGCGCGCCGAGCGCCTATCGCCGATGCGCGTCTTGCCTCTGGCCAAGTGGAAGCGCTGGCGCGGACCAGTTGTCCTGCCTGTCGTGCTCGGCCGCGGGTGGATGGATGTCGACGGCGGTGAACCCCGCCTCGTCCTAGCTTCCCGCCGCGGGCTGGTAGAGGCTGAAGCGGGTGCCCTGATCGTCGCGGCAGTGAGCCATCCGACCGACCCCAGGGATGTCGAGGGGCTCGTCGGCGTGGCCCCCGAGCTCGCGGACACGCTGGAGCGCGGCGTCGAGGTTCTCGCTGGCGAAGTAGACGTGGCCGACCCGGGCTCGCCGGCCGTGAGCGCGCCGCCGGGCTGCGCTTCCCGGACCATCTGGTAGTCGGGCCCCCCGAAGGGCTCGAACCGCCATTCGAGCAGTTCGCCGTAGAAGGCCTGGGCTCGGTCGACGTCGGCGACGGGCAGCTCGAACCACACAAGCTGGCTTGCCATGGGGCTCCTCTCTGGGGTGGTGAGTGACGAGTGGCTCAGACGGCGGCCGCGCGGCCTTAAGAAGCTGTCCGAGAACTGGGAAGGAGCTCGGCTTGTGGACCCCCTAGCTCTCGGGGGCGCACGATTGTTCATTGGCGCTCACCGTTACCCTGCCCAGCCGGTGACCCGCTCGGTGAAGCGAACGGGGAGGACGAGGTAGTGTGAGGGCAGTCCTGCTCGCGATGATGATCGTGACCCTCGCTCTGCCGGTCGCGGCGAACGCGGCGCGTTACGAGCGCGGTCCCACGGACCCTGGCGCGGGTTGCGGCGGTGGACGGAGGCGCGGTGCGCCCCGGGCTGCGGATCGATTTCGTCGGTGTCCACTGGCGGGGTCCCGCTGAGGGCGCCGCGATCCGGCTACACCGGGGAGGCCGTTGGACGCAGTGGCAGCCGCTGCACCGCGCTGAGCGCCACCCGCCCGGGCGAGTAGCCAGCGAGCTGGTCGCCGCGGGCGGCGCCACCGGCTACCAGGTGCGCCTGCACCCCGGCGCGCGGGGTGGTCGCGCCGTGGCGATCAACACCACCGAGGGGCCGCGACGACGATCGTCCGCCAGCCACTCGGGGCGCTCTGCCGCCTTCCTCCGAGCGGCGGAACCCATCTGCTACAGGACGCGGGCGGCTGGGGGGCCGACGAGACCCTGCGGTTCAAGGCCGACGGGAGCGAAACGTGGCCGCCGGCGTACTTTGCGGTGCAGCGACTGACGGTCCACCACACCGCCACCGAGACTGCCGGCGCGGATCCCGCCGCGGCCTTGCGGGCCATCTACCGCTACCACGCTCACGACCTCGGCTTCGGCTTCGGCGACATCGGCTACCACCTGCTCGTCGACGAGGCCGGCTGCGTGTACGAGGGGCGTTACTCGGGCTCCGATCCGCTCCCGGTCTACGCCAGCCCCGCGTCCGGCGCGCCGATCCAAGCGGTCAACGGGGGGCACGTCGCGGGCTTCAACGCCGCCAACGTCGGCGTTGCGCTGCTCGGGGATTTCACGAAGCGCGCGCCAAGCCGCGCCGCCCGCCGCTCGCTGACCATCACCCTCGCCGCCCTGGCCGCCGTCAGCAACCTCGACCCGCTGGGCCGAGGCACCTACGTCAACCCCATCACAGGGGCGAGCAAGGACGTTGCGACGATCAGCGGGCACCGCGACTGGCTCGCCACCGAATGCCCCGGAGCGGAACTCTACGCGCTGCTCCCCGCCGTACGCCTCAGCGTCGCGCGCATCCTGGCCTATTTACGCCCTCCCCCGAAGCGCGAGCCGAAGCCGAAAACGTAAGCGCTCGGGAGAAGAGTTGACGATCAGCGGACGGCTCGGCACGGGCGCGGCAGGCGACGCCGCGGAAACGGTTGTAGATGGTCGCCGCGACCGGTATCGCCCGGCGAAGCGCCCACGGAATGGCCCTGGTCGGGCGACACCCGCTCATGCTCTCGCCCCCCCACCACGCGACTTGCCAGTCCAGGGGTCCCTGAGAACCCCGGCCGGGAGCGCGTGCCACGGGAGCTACCTCGACGACAACCGGACCGTGCGGCGGATTCGCCCGGCGTCGTCGAGCCGGTCCCTCACCCGGAGCTCCAACGTCAGCACCAGCGTGCCTGCCCGGGCGAGTCGGCGCCGCGTCGCTCGCCGGGGACGCATGAGCATCTTGTGCTCTCGGCGCAGGCGAGGATCGAGCCGACGGGCAAGCGTCACGGTCGTCCCGAGCCGCTGGGCGGTCCTGCGGCTCACCCGAACGCGGGCGTCCGCGCCGCACGGCCGAGAACAGCGGACCCGCAGGGGTAGGCCCTCGGCGAGCAGTGAACGCAGTCTCGCCGCGGAGGGCATCTTCAGGGCGGCTCGCAGTCGGGCGTTGCGGATGGTGATCGTCACCGGACGGGAGGTGCCCACGTTGCCGACGGCGTCGAGCGCAGTGACCACGAGCTGGTGGCGCCCGTCTCGGGCGCGTCGGCTGTTCCACGGCTGGCTCCAGGGAATCGCGCTGTCAGAGGCGAGCGGGCGCCCGTTGAGCCACCAGTCGACGCGAACGACGCCGCTCGCGTCCGCGGCGTCGGCGCCCAGCGTCACGGTCTTGGTGAGCCGCGCTCTCTGACCCGGCGCCGTCAGCCGTACGGCGGGCGGCGTCGCGTCGACGAGGAAGCGGCGGGAGGCGATGGGCGATTCGGGGGCTCCGGTCGAGTCGACGGCGCGTACCTCGAAGGTGTGCTCGCCGCCGGTCAGA
>JALYMR010000247.1 GCA_030773615.1 Actinomycetota bacterium | reverse complement strand
ACGCACCGCAGCCCTTGACGGCTGGATCAACTACTACAACCATCGCCGGCGACACAGCGCCCTCGGCCACAAGCCCCCGATCGCCCGCCTCAACGAGCGAACCAACCTCTTCGGGACTTACACCTAGCCCGCCGCCGCCCCCGCGTACGTCCCGAGCGCCCACCGGTTGCCGTCGGGGTCGGTCACGGTGACGTCGCGCGACCCGTAGTCCTGGTCGACGGGCTCCGTCACGTCGGCGCCCGCGGCCCTCGCCCGCTCGTACGCCGCGTCGGCGTCGGGCACGGCGACGTAGATCACGCTCACGCCTGGCGGGGTCGCCGTCGAGCCCGCGCGCTCGTCGCCGGCCATGATCGTGCTGCTCCCGATGGGGATCTCGGCGTGGACGACCCGGCCCTCGTCGTCCTCGTAGACGGCGACGCGCTCGGCGCCCAGCGCCCGCTCGAGCCAGGCGAACGACGCCTTCGCGTCGCGGGAGGTGAGGCAGGGGAACACGGTCTGGGGCATGCGCGGACCCTACGCGTGCGCGCCCAGGTCTTGGGGTACGTTGCCGGCCGGGAGGAGGAGGAGGATGATGAGGGTTCTCGGCATCGTGGGTTCGCCATCGCCCAGGGGCAGGACCGCGGCGGTCGTGCGCGCCGTCCTCGCTGGCGCCGCCGGGCACGACCAGGTCGAGACGGAGCTCCTCAGCCTGAGCGACTACGACATGGGGTTCGCCGACGGCCGGAGGTCGACGGACTGGACCGGCGACACTCGAGCCGTGCTCGACGAGGTGGAGCGCGCGGATGCCTTCGTCTTCGGCAGCCCGGTCTATCGGGAGGGATCGACAGGGCGGATGAAGAACCTGCTTGACCTCGTCCCGCGCGGCGTGTGGGACGGGCCGACGTGCCCGCTGCAGGGTCGACCGGTCGGCGTGATCACCACCGGTGCGTCGCCGGAGCACTTCCTCGCCACGAACGACCTGCAGAGCAAGCTCACCAGCTTCTTCGCCGCGTACGTCGTGCCCCTGGGGATCTACGCGTGGGGCGAGTACGCGGCAGACGACGGGACGATCACCGACGAGCACCTGGCCAGGCGCGCGAAGGCCCTGGGGCAGGCCCTGGTCGCGCTCGGCCGAGCGATCGACGACTCGAGCGTCCTGCGGACCGTCGAACCCCAGGTCAGGTACCGCTCGATCTGAGCAGCCCCACCGGGCGCACGGCGGTCTCCGCGAACCATCCTCGCGGACGAGCGCGGTCAGGCGTCGGTCGAGTCGACTGCGCCTGGGCTCGTGGCGCCTCGGAGGCGATCGCGACCTCGCCCCTACCCCCCGTCCGGCAGCTCCACCGGCGGCCCCGCGCCCGTACGCGCCTCGCCCGCGCGGAGCAGGCGGTCGCGCAGGGCGGCCTCGGCCTCGGGATCGGGATCCCAGGCGGCGGGGTCGGGCAGCGAGGCGAGCGACTCGAGGCCGAAGAGCCGCTCGAACAGCGGCGTCGTGCGGTAGAGCACCGCCCCGAACGGCGAGCGCCCCGCCTCCTCCACGAGCCCGCGCTCGGCGAGGGTGGCGGCGGCCGAGTCGGCGTTCACGCCGCGGATGCGGGCGATCTCCGGGCGCGAGACGGGCTGCAGGTAGGCCACGACGGCGAGGGTCTCGGCCTGCGCCGGGCTCAGCGAGGGGGCGCGCGGGGCGGCGAGCAGCCGGCGGGCGGCCGGGTCGGCCACGGGGTCCGTGGCCAGGGCGATCCCTCCCGCCACCCGCTTGACCTGCAGTCCGCGCGCCCCCGGCGCGTAGGCCGCCTCGAGCTCGGCCAGCGCCTGCTCCGCGCGCTCCTCGGGCACCTCGGCCGCGGCGGCGAGGGCGGCCAGACCGATGGGCTCGGGGCTCAGGAACAGGAGCGCCTCGAGGACCCGGGCGAGCTCGGTCATCCGCGCGCCTCGAGGGCGATCTCGCCGAACGGCTCGTCCTGGCGCCACGTCGCCTCGCCGCGCTTGTGCAGCTCGAGCAGCGCGAACAGGGTCACCGCGACGGTCACGCGGTCGGCGCCGCGCACCGCGTCGGCGAACGTGCAGGACCCCCGGCGCAGCAGCGCGCGCAGGTGCGCCAGGCGCTCGCCCACGCTGACCCGGGGCACGGTGACGTGCCCGAGGTCGAGGCGCGGCGGGTGGCGCAGGAGCGCGCCGACGGCCTGCCCCAGCGTGGCGGGGTCGTAGACCGCCACGAGGTCGGCCGCGGGGGCGCGGCGCAGGCTCGCGGGCAGGGGCGCGCAGCGGTAGCGGGCGCCCGCCTCGCCCTCGAGGCGCTCGCGCAGGTGCTCGGCCGCCCCCCTGTAGCGCTGGGCCTCGAGCAGGCGGCGCAGGAGCTCCTCCGCCGCCTCGGCCGGCCCGACGTCGAGCTCCTCGAGCCCCGGCTCGTCCGGGAGCAACAGGCGCGACTTGAGCTCGAGCAGCGCGGCGATGAGCACGAGGAACTCCGTGGCGACCTCGAGGTCGAGCTCGCCACGGGCCTCGAGGTGGTCGAGGTAGGCGAGCACGACGTCGGCCAGGTCGACCTCGAGCAGGTCGACCTCCTCGCGCAGGACGAGGGTCAGCAGGAGGTCGAACGGCCCGGAGAAGACCTCGAGGTCAAGCTCGAGAGCGCTGGCCCGCACGCGCGGAGGCTATCGAGCGCC
>JALYMR010000246.1 GCA_030773615.1 Actinomycetota bacterium | reverse complement strand
GATCGTGGGCAGCGTCAGGCGGGACTCCACCCTGGTCCGGCTGCTCAGCGTGCGCGCGCCCGTGGGCGCCGTCGCCGAGCTTCGCTGTCGGGGCGAGCGCTGCCCGGCCCGGCGCCAGCGCCGGATGGCCGTGGGGGTGACGGGGCGAAGCCGCGTGCTCCGGTTCCGACGCCTCGAGGGCCGCCGCCTGGGCGTCGGGACGAAGCTCGAGGTCCGCGTCACCGCTCCTGACCGCGTCGGGAAGTACACGAGCTTCCGCATCAGGCGCCGTCGCCCGCCCCTGCGTCGTGACGCGTGCCTGCGGCCCGGGGGTCGGATCCCGGTGCCTGCCCGCTCGCTAGCGGCGACCCGAAGAACCTCCCCACCGCCGACTAAGATCCGGTAGATTGGGCCCTCCAATCCACGGAGAGGGAAAGGGATGAACGACACGTACGTCGTCAGGGCGTCCCGCCGGCGCCGGTCGTCGGCGGGCGTCTTGCTCGCGCTCGGGCTGATGCTCGCCTGCGCGTCACCGAGCTTCGCGCAGGACGAGCCGCCCCTGCCCCCGCTGGACACAACGCCGCCCGTCGTGACCCTGGAGGGCGGACCGGCCCGCGACGTCACGAACGAGCCGGGCGCGACGTTCTCCTTCCGCAGCGACGAGGACCCTGCGGTCGCCTTCACCTGCACGCTGAACGGCACGGAGATCCCCGCCTGCGCGAGCCCGCTCTCCGTCACCGGCGCCGAGGGCCGGAACGAGCTCAGCGTGGTGGCCATCGACGCGATGGGCAACGCTGGCGCCGCCAGCCGCAGCTGGACGCTCGACACCGCCGCGCCGAGGATCGAGATCGACGCGAGCGTCGGCCCCGACCCCGAGGCGGACGCAGCGTTCACCATCCGGGCGCCGGACGAGGAGGTCGAGTTCGTCGACTGCGCGCTGACGCAGACCCGCCGCGCCGTCACCCGCCGCGTCGAGCCATGCTCGGACGGCAGGCAGACCTTCCTCGGCGTGGGCGGGGAGCCGCTGACCTTCACGGTGCGCGCGGTCGACGCGGCGGGCAACGAGACCCTCGCGACGCAGAGCCTGGCCTGGCCCGACGCCTCGTTCGCGATCCGCCCCACCACCCTCCTGGTCGGCGAGCCGGTCACCCTGGCGGCGACGGACACCGACGGCGCGCACCTCTGGAGCCTGGACGGCGACCGGAGCTTCGACGACGGGGAGGGGTCCACCGTGACCCGCGCCTACGCCACGCCGGGTGCCCGCGAGGTGGCGCTGCGCGTGAGCAACGCCGCGGGGGCGCAGAGCACCCGGTTCGACACGATCACCGTGCTCGCGCCGCCGCCCGCCGACCCCGCTCCCACCCCCAACGGGCCCGCTTCGCCGGCGCCCGGCTCGCGGCCCTCGGGTCCCCTCTCGCCCGCGCCGCCGACCGCCTTCGCGCCGCCGGCCGCCCGGCCGCCGACCCCACCCCCGGTCACCCGTTCGCCGAGCGCGACGCCGGCCTCCCGGCCGGCGCTGCTGCGGCCCTTCCCCGTCGTGCGGATCGCCGGCGAGGTGTTCCGCACCCACGCCCGCGTCCGGCTCCTGACCGTGCTCACCCCGCGCGGCGGACGGGTCGAGGTGCGCTGCCGGGGACGCTCGTGCCCCTTCCGGGTCGTGCGCAGGACCGCATCGAGCCGCGCAAGCCGACGGGGCAGGCTCATGCGCGTCCGGGAGCTCGAGGGGCGTCGGCTCGACGCGGGCGTCGTGCTGGAGATCCGGGTCACGGCCCCGGGGACGATCGGCAAGTACACCCGCCTGCGCATACGCGGGGCGGGCCGGGCGCCCGCGCGCCGCGACGGCTGCCTGCTGCCCAGGAGCTCGCGCCCCGTCGCCTGCTCGCCGTGACGCCGTCACGACGAGGGCGAGCGTGCCTGCCTGGCGCGTCGGCGTTCCTCCCGAAGCTAGCCTCGAGCGTTCGGGCAGGGGTCCGACGCGCTGTTCGTCGGCGCGACTCGCGGTGCAATCGGAGGCAGGGAATGCGGGAAGTTCGCGAGCGCGGCGGGTCGTCCCGTCGCAGGGGTCGCCTGGGCCGCGTGGTGCTGCTCAGCGGGCTGCTGGCCCTGTCCGCCGGCGCCGCCGAGGCGCCGGCGCGCTCGAGCGACGTCGACCTGAAGATCGCGAGCGCTCCCGCCCGGACGACGCCCGCGACGAGCGCGACCTTCACCTTCACCGGCCCGGGAGCGACGGACGCTCGCTGCAAGCTCGACGGCGGTCCGTGGGAGGCCTGCTCGACCGCGAAGAGCTACAGCGGCCTGCGCGCGGGGGACCATCGCTTCCGAGTCCAGGCCGAGGGCCGCCGCGATGACGACGCACGGCGGGGTCGTGGCGGGGCCCGCGGCGGCGGTGACGCCGGCGCCGACTACCGCTGGGATGTCGTCGCCCGATCGTCCGCCGTCGTCGGTGTACCCGGGCCGAAGGAGGACCGGGACGATCGTGACGAGAAGCAGAACCGGGGCGATCGTGACGAGAAGGAGAACCGGGGCAAGGGCAACGGCCGCGGCGAGGACCGCGGCAACGGAAACGGCAACGGTGGCGGTCGGCCCGAGCGGCCGGAGCGGCCCGACCGGCCCGAGCGGCCGGAGCGGCCCGACCGGCCCGACAGGCCCGACCGGCCCGAC
>JALYMR010000245.1 GCA_030773615.1 Actinomycetota bacterium | reverse complement strand
GATTCCGTTGAGCACCAGCCGATCCGGGATCGGCTTGCGACCCGGGAAGCGCAGTCGCCGCGGGCGGACCGGGATCAACGGCTCAATCTCGGCCCACAGCTCGTCATCGATCTCGAACCGAGACGGCACCTCCATGACCTCCGATCCTCGACGACACCGCCGAGGGATTCGAGGTCAAGACGCCATAACCCTCTTTGTGAAAGCCCTTCTAAGAGGGGCTAGAGCAGTCGCGGCGACCCCCTCGCGGGCGGAATGACTGGAGACGAAGCGGAGTCGCGCGAGCACGTGGCCGGAGGGCGGGCTCACCCCAGCTAGAGCGGCCTGGGCCGATTGGATCAGTCCCCTCCTGCGGACAGTCCAGCTCGAGCTTCGAGGTCCGCTCGTTGAGGGGTGGCCGGCGTGGAGGCCTCATCGGGTTGCGTAGGCGCCTTCGCCAGGGCGCGAGGGGCGGGCCCCCCCGCGTCAGTGGCCCGCTGCCTGTGCGGCGAACCTCTCCGTGTGCTGGGTCTTCCCGGCCACGATGAGCAGGTCGTGGGGTTGGATCACCGTCTCCGCGGTTGCGTAGGTGAAATCCTCGCCGCGGCGCTTGATGCTCACGACCGTGACCCCGAACTTCTTTCGAATTTGGGACTCGCCCAGCGTCTTGCCCACCAGGGTCGCCGGGGGCGAGGTCTCCACCAGGGCGTAGCCGTCGTCGAACTCTATGTAGTTGATCATCTGGCCGCTCACCACGTGGGCCACGCGCTCACCCATGTCGTGCTCGGGAAAAACGACGCGAGTGGCGCCGACGCGCTCGAGGATTCGACCGTGGCTGCGGGTGATCGCCTTGGCCCAGATCGTCTTCACGCCGAGGTCGACGAGGAGGGAGGTGGTGAGGATGTTGGCCTCGATGTGGCTGCCGATGGCCACCACAGCCAGCTCGAACTCGCCGGCGCCGAGTTGCCGCAGCGCTTCCTCGCTCGTCGAGTCGGCCTCGACGACGTGGGTGAGCCGGCCCGCGAAGTCCTGGACCCGCTTGGGGTCGCCATCAACGGCGAGCACCTCGTGGCCGAGGTTCATGAGCGTCTCGGCGAGCGCCCCGCCGAAGCGGCCGAGGCCGATCACGAGGATGGGACTGCTGGAACCGCTAGCCAACGATCGGCCGCTCCTCGGGTAGGCGGTACAGGACTGGACGCCGGCGGAGCGCCAGCGCCGCGGCGAGCGTCACCGGGCCGAGACGACCCATGAACATCACCGCGACGAGCACGAGCTGACCGGCGGGCGGCAGGTCGGCAGTGATGCCGGTCGAGAGCCCGACCGTGCCGAAGGCGGACGCCGCCTCGAACAAGACGCGGTCAAGCGCGAAGTCGGTGACGAGCAGCAACACGAATGAGGGGACCACGACGCCTGCCACGCCGAGCAAGGCGACCGACACCGCCTCGCGCTGTAGGTTCGCCGGAAGGCGCCGCCCGGCCACGTTGACGGCCTGCGCCCCCCGAGCCTCGGCGAGGATGACGAAGCCGAGCAGAGCGAAGGTGGTCACCTTGATCCCCCCCGCAGTGCTCGCCGGCGCGCCGCCGATGAACATCAGCACGTCGGTGACGAGCCAGGTGGCGTCGTCCATCTGCGCATAGTCCACGCTGTTGTAGCCCGCCGTGCGGGGCATGGTCCCCTGAAAGAAGCCGGCCAGCAGCTTCCCCGGAACGCTGAGCGACCCGAGGGTGGCAGGGTTGCCCCATTCGATGGCGGTGATCATTAGCGTCCCGCCGACGAGCAGCACGAAGGTGGCCCCGACGGTGATCTTCGTGTGCAGCGACCAGAGCCGGGGCTTGGTCGGCGCGCGGCGAAGCTCGAACAGCACAGGGAACCCCAGACCGCCGGCGATGACGCTCACGGCAATCGTTAGGCAGACCACCGGATCGCCGACGAAGGCGATCAGGTTGGCGCTGTACAACGCGAATCCTGCGTTGTTGAACGCAGAGACCGAATGGAAGACGCCGTGGTAGGCGGCCTGCCCCACCGATTCCTCGTAGCTCGTCCACAGCCGCAGGAACAGCAGCAGCGCCCCGGTGCCCTCGAAGAGGATGCTCGCCAGCGCTACGCCGCGCAGCACCTGCCGGACATCGCCGAGGCCAAGCGTCCTGGTCTCCGCCTGTGCGGTGAGGCGGGTGCTGAGACCGAGTCGACGGGACACGAGGAGGGCCAGCAACGAGGCCAGCGTCATGATCCCGAAGCCGCCCACCTGGATCAGCAGCAGGATCACGAACTCGCCGAACGCCGACCAGTACGACGGCGTGTCGACCACAACCAGCCCCGTGACACAGACCGCGGACGTGGCGGTGAACAGGGCGACCAGCAGCGGAGCGCTCCCCCCGCCCGACCGGGCCACCGGCAACGCCAGGAGCAAGGCGCCCAGCGCCACCGCAGCCGCGAACGCGACCACCACGAATTGGGCAGGATGGCGCAAGCCGCCCCGCCCTGACAGCCCCGGCGACCGAGCCTGAAGGTCGACGCGAGACCCTCCTGGGGACAACGAGTCCAACGGCATTGTTGCGCCCGTTCTACCGCTCCCGGAGGAGCACCGGTGGCTGGCGGTGGACCCGTCCAGTGTTGTGTATCAAGTTGAGCTTCCGCCCGGCGCGGAGACCGTCCCGGCACGACCACGTCAACGAGGGCGATGAAGACGTGTACGCCGTAGTCCAGGGCACCGGGCAGCGTGGTGGTCGACGACCCAGAAGTGCCCCTGGGACCCGGCAGTTCGTCGCGGGGACGCCCGACTCGGCGCGGCACCTTCGCGCCGGCGCGGAGGGCCTCGTCCTCATCGCCGTGTGCACGGCACCGACGTGCCGTTAGCCGATCGGCTTACCGGATGTGGCGGACCGGCAGCACTGGCTTGGCGCCCGGGCCGTGGGCAGCGTCCGTGTCCGAGCGCTTGCTCGCCTCGTTCGCTAGGAGACCGTCATGGCCTACCGTCTCCTGCCCGCGAGCACCGCAGCGGGGAAGCCCGCCGGCGTCAGAGTTGGCAAGGTCAATGTGCATGGCGACGTCGACGAGCGCGCGTCCTTCCTCGGCGAGCAGCCGGCAGGCGGCCGTCGAATCGAGCAGGTGGTCGCCCTCGAAGCGCACGGCTCGCAGCGTCGGGCGGCGCACGATCTCGTCGTCGGCCTCGACGGTCATCTCGCCGAGCTTGAAGCGCGCGACGGCGAGGTTTGGAGGGCCGAGCCCTGCGCGGCGGAGCCGGTTGGCGAGCACGTCAAGCAGAAACAGCGAAGGGGCCGCGAACGCGGCGGCACTGCCGTCGAGCTGGGCGACGTGGTACGGGATGTGCCCCAGCGGCCGCACCTTCGTGGCAGTGCGCAACGCGACGGCAGCTCTCGCGATCTGGGCGGTGCAGCGACGGGCGATGAGCAGCGCCTCGTCGCGGCGCAGCACGAGCTCGACAGGTGCCTCGCTGGGCGCGGCGGAGAGTGTTGGCTCGGCGTTGAGCGTGTCGACACTGGCGTTGTAGGCGCGCACGGTGCCGGTGACCGTCACCGCTTCCTCGCTGACGGTCGCCTTGTCGAAGACGAACCAGCGCGCCACACCCACGCGGATGTGGCGACTGGCGAGATAGCCCAACCGCCGCTCCACATCGGCAAGCGCGCGGGCCTCGACCAGCGGGAACAGCCGCTCGACGTGTCCCCGCTCGGCGCTGGGCTCGGGCTCGAGCACAAGCCGGGCAATCGGCGAACCGCCCGCCGGGGGACCCGGGCACGTCACCTTCTACGTCCAGGTTCCCGACGTCGACGGCGCGCTGCGTACCATCGAGGGGCTCGGCGGGCGCCCCGTCGCCGGTCCGATGAACGTGCCCGATGGTCCCCGGATCGCGCTGTTCGCCGACCCCGAGGGCCACGTGATCGGGCTGCTTGAAGCCGGCAGCGCGGGCCAGGAAGGGGGCTGACGGCCGGCGGGGCTCCTTCGACGACTGCGCACGCGACCGGAGCGGCCGCCGGAGCCTTGAGCGGCTCCGGGGGCCTGGTCAGCGCCGCGCGTCCCCGCTCGCGGAAAAGCACGGACCCCCTGCTCAGGACCCCCTGCTCAAAGGCCGGACGGTCGCGCTGCCATGGGTGGCCACCGGGTCGCTCACGAGGCGGTAGCGCCGGGCGCGGCGGAGGCGCCCAGCGGGGACCCCAGGTGCCCATGAGCGTGGGGGCGCGGCCGCCGCGCCCCCTGGCCCCGGCGCCCGTCCTTGTCCGCGTAGAGGCGCTTGTCCGCGAGCCCCATGATCCCCTCGACCGTGGACGCTTCGGCCGGGAAGCTCGCAGAGCCGATGGAGGCGGTGATGTCGTAGCCCGGCCCGCGCTCCGAGAGCGCGAGGAGCGCGGCGCCGGCGGCCCGGGCGGCATCGTCGGAGTCGCCGAGCACGAGGACGCAGAACTCGTCGCCCCCGAGCCGGTAGGCGCGGGCGGCGGGCTCGAGTGCCCCGCGGACACGCGCGGCCAGGCGCTCGAGCAGGGCGTCGCCCTCCGGATGCCCGAAGCTGTCGTTGAAGCGCTTGAAGCCGTCGAGGTCGAACAGGTGCAGCACGCCGCCCGGAGCGCCCGCCGCGCACAGCGCCGCCTCCTCGAGATCCGCCATGAGGCGCCGCCGATTGCCCAGGCGGGTCAGCGAATCGCTGTGCGCCTCGGCGCGAGAGCGCTCGAGTCGCCGCTGGTTCTCGGCCAGCGTGAGGGCCAGGCGGAGGATGACGAGGCCGAGCGTCGTCGTGGCGAGGGCGAGCGCGACCGGGTGCACCGCCGTGATGCCGTTGACGCTCAGGAGCGCGAGCGCGCTGAGGGCGGCGAGACAGGGCACGGCGAAGAGCCGCGCACCGTCCATGCGCACCCGGTTGGGCGGCGGTGTCGGCTGCCACGCGGCGTACCCGACGGTCAGGGCCCCCGCCGGCCACATGAGGTCGAGCAGCTG
Organism: Actinomycetota bacterium; assembly: GCA_030773615.1. Classification (GTDB taxonomy): domain Bacteria; phylum Actinomycetota; class Thermoleophilia; order Solirubrobacterales; family Solirubrobacteraceae; genus JALYMR01. The sequence goes on along the minus strand of JALYMR010000245.1, from coordinate 1,271 downwards.
GCCCTCGTCGTAGCCGTCGCGGGCGCTCAGCACGACGAACAGCACGTCGGCGGCGCCGACGAGCCCGAGGCCGAGCGCGAGGAGGGCCCAGGGCCGGCCGGGGCGCCATCCGGTGAGCGCCGTGATCCCGCCGACGAGCGCGAGCAGCACGAGGTCGCCGAGCGCGTACCCGATGTTGACCGTCGCGGCGAGTGCCGTCTCCCCGGTGAGCTCTGCGACCGGCAGCACCGCCGCGCCCGTCAGCGCGGCGATGCCGAGGGCGACGACGAGCCCGTCGAGCCACAGCGAGCGGTGGAAGTCGCGGATCCGCGCCCGCGCCAGGAGCACGAAGGCGATGTAGCTCGCGGGGTACATCGCGAGCGCGAGCGCGTCCCCGACGGTCGGGAAGGGGGTGATGGCCTCGTCGGCCAGCACGAGCTGGAAGTGCAGCTCGGACGCCGCCCACGCCATGAGGCCTGCGCCGACCAGCAGCCAGGTCGGCCGCTCGTGTCGGACGGTCCCGCCGCGCGCGAGCGCCAGCAGACCGGCGGCGGCGGTCAGGGCAACGGAGAGCCACCCCCCGGCGCTGGTCGCCCCCGCGTCGCCATCGCGGAGCGCGAGCAGCAGCCCGTACGCCACGAAGCCGGCGAGGGGGACGAGGCCGAGCAGCCGCGCGCCGCGGCCGGGCAGAACCGAGACGTCGTCGTGCCGGGTCACGGCACGAGCTGCATCCGGAGGGGGCGGACCGTGCGCCGGAGCTTCCCTCCGTCGCGAACGCGCAGCTCGGCGCGCGCCACGGCCGGGCCGCGCGCGGTCAGCCGCGTCCCCGGCACGGCGAGTCGGACCCGCTTGGCCACCTGACGACGGGGAGCGACGTTCACTGTCATCCGGGCCAGGCGAACGCGCCGCCCGCGGCGTGCGATGAGCGCGACGGCGGCGGCTCGCGCGCGCCCACGACGACCGGCACCGTCGCGGCGGGCGACGACCAGCGAGCGCGGAGCCACACTGCTTCGTGGGGGGACGTGCAGGTGCGGAAGGAGTCCTGGTCCAGCCGGCACTCGTAGTGGCCGCCGAGCTCCGCCCCGGCCCAGGAGAACAGCGCTCTCGAGGCGGCGCTGCGCGTCTCGGGCCCAGCGCTGATCGTCGGGGGCGCCGGGGAGCTGGCGGCCGTCGTCAGCGTGCTGTCCTGGCCGTAGGCGACGACCCCGGCGGCGGTGCGCACGCGGACGCGGTAGTGGTAGGTCGTGCCCGGCGTGAGCTCGGCCAGCGACGCGGTGACGGAGGCCGAGCCC
>JALYMR010000244.1 GCA_030773615.1 Actinomycetota bacterium | reverse complement strand
CCCGTCGAGTCCGGCCCCCGGTGCTTCATGGACTGAAGCATGCGGGTCATCTCCGACCCGATCTGGCTGGGGCCATCCCTGTGGATGATCCCCGCGATCCCACACATCGGCTGCTCTGTGCTCCGTTCCGGCTGCCCGCTAGGGCAGCACCTCGAGGTACTCGTCACGCTCCCAGTCGGTCACTGCCGCCAGGTAGCGCTCCCATTCGTCGCGCTTGTAGTGCTGGAAGACCTTGTAGAGCCGGCCCGGCATCGCGCTCTTGACCACCTCGTCGCGGTCGAGCGCCTCCAGCGCGGCCCCCAGGCTGTCGGGCACCTTCTCGATCTGCTGGCCCTGCTCGAGCAACTCATAGGTGTTGCCGGTCTGCGGCGGCCCAGGGTCGAGCTCGCGGCGGACGCCGTCGAGCCCCGCCCGCAGCAGCGCCGCCACCGTGAGGTAGGGGTTCGACGAGGAGTCGACCCCGCGGTACTCGAACCGCCCGCCCGCGGCCACCCGCACCGTCGTCGTGCGGTTCTGCCAGCCCCAGTTCCTGTAGATCGGGGCCCAGAACCCGGTGTCCCACATGCGGCAGTAGGAGTTCACGGTCGGGTTGCCCACGCACATGAGCGCGTGGAAGTGCTCGAGCAGCCCGCCGAGGAAGTGCCGCGCGATCTGCGAGAGCTGGGCCGGACCTTCCGGGTCATGGAAGACGTTCTTGCCGTCGCCGTCGACCAGCGTGAAGTGGTGATGGTGGCCGTTGGCCGACACGCCCGTAAACGGCTTGGGCATGAAGGTCGGCAGCAGCCCGTGCTTGCGGCCCACCGCGGCGCAGATCTGGCGGTAGGTCGTGATGTTGTCCGCCGTCGTGACCGGGCGGTCGAAGCGGAAGTTCAGCTCGAGCTGGCCCGGCGCGTCCTCGTGGTCGCCGTAGCTCATGTCGAGGCCGAGCGCCTGCCCGTACTCCACGACGTCCAGCAGGACGGGACGGAGCTCCTCGAACTGGTGGATGTGGTAGCAGTAGGGCTTCGTGACGCCCTGCGGCACCTCGCCGTCCACCGGCTTCTTGAGCCACATCATCTCGGGCTCGATGCCGATGAGGAACGACAGCCCGAGCTCCTGCTCGAACTCGTGGACGATCTGCTTGAGGTTCTGCCGCGGGTCGGCGTCGAGCAGCTCGCCCGTCTCCGTGTCGTAGCAGTCGCAGAACACCCGGGCGACGCGCGGCTCCCAGGGCAGGACCGCGAAGGTGTCGAGGTCTGCCAGGGCGGCGAGCTCGGACTCCTGCGGTCCGAAGCCGATGTAGTTGCCGTAGCGGTCCGTGAACAGGTTCGCGGTGGCACCGTAGACGAGCTGGTAGCCCTTCTCGGCGACCTGGCTGAAGAACTGGGAGACGACGCCCTTGCCCATCACCCGGCCGGTGATGGAGACCTGCTCGAAGTAGACGTACTTGATCCCCTCGGCCTCGATGCGCCGGGTGATCTCCTCGATCTTCTCGCGCCGCCCAGGGGCCGTGCGGGCCTCCTCGAGCGTGCGGGGCGGGGGCTTGACCTGGGGGCTGGCGAGGACGGTCTCGACGGTTCCCCCGAACCGCCCGTTGCCGTTCACCGACCCCGTCCCGGCTGTTTGTACGTCAGCCACTGACCACTCCTCCTCGGGTTCCGCGGCAGCATACACCGCGATTGGACAAATGTGTGCAAGCCCGTGGGCGCTACAAGCATGCAGATCTGGCGCGTGGGCGCAGCGGGCGACGCGCGCCGAGCCGGACGCGCCGCGCCCGTCAGGGCGCCCAGAGGGCCGCAGCCGGGGGCCAGGGCGGGGCACGCGCGTCCGCCCGTGCCCCCTCCGTCAAAGGGCGCGGTGGCAGAGGGCTGCGGGCCCCGGCGAACGAGGCCGCGGCCTGGGCGCCGGAGGGACGAGGCGCTCGCCCCGCCCCTCGCACGCGCCGCTAGATCTTCTTGACGAAGTCCCGCGCCTGGTAGAGCGCGATGAGGGGCAGGACGACCATGACCACGATGGCCAGGATGGCCAGCCAGGTCTTGCCGTCGCCGCCCCAGAACTCCGACACCGCGGTGATCAGCGCCACGTCCACGGCCTACCTCCTCGTCCCGTTGGCCTCGAGCAGCCCGGTCTCCAGCATGCGCTGGCGACCGAACTCGCTGAGCGCGAAGCGGAAGAGCACCTTTTCGCGCCCGAAGGTCTTGGACGGGTCGACAGCGTCCTCCTCCTGCATCACGAGCCCGCCCGAGTGCAGGTCGGCGAGGTTCAGCCGCACGGTGTCCGCCCAGTACTGGCCCTGCGCCTCGGGGTACTCCTGCGCGATGCGCTGCGCGAGCTCGTAGTCCCATTGCGGGCCCTCGTCGAGGAGCTGGAGCAGCCGGGCCTTGATGGGCACCTGCGAGGCCATGGCCTAGCGCTCCCCGCCGGCGAGCACGGGCGGCCGTTCCTCGACCGGCCGGGCCCTCCTCCCCACGCCCGGCACGGAGCGCAGGACCTCGATCACGTCGCGCCGCTCCGTGAAGAGCACGAAGCCGCCCACGATGGCCAGGAGGCCGCCGACCACGAAGCGCCAGTCCGGCAGCTCGAGGGTGAACAGGGTCAGCCACGCCAGCGCGAAGACCCCGTAGAGGTCGGCGATCGCCTGCCCGCGCCCCACGCCGATGAGCGGGAAGCTCTTGTACCAGGCCACGTAGCAGAACCCGAACGTGAGGCCGGCGAGCGCGAGCCACACGAGGTTGATCGGGTTGGCGATCGCGTCGCCCATGATCGCCCACAGCTCGCCGCCGCCCAGGAAGAGGGAGGCGATGGGGACGATGACCACGAGCCAGAAGAAGGTCTCCGCCGTGAAGCGGATCGTGAGGCCGACGTCGGGGTCGGTCACGTCGAGCGCCTTGCCCGCGATGACGCCCTCGACGCCCCAGCCCACGATGGCCATGACGCCTCCGACGTAGCCGATCCAGGCGTTCTCCGTGGCGCCGCTGCCGGTGAACTCGTCGCCCAGGCCGGTGCTGAAGGTGAAGGCGCCGCCGAAGACGATGATGCCGATCCCGACCGCCGCCCGGCCCGTGATGCGCTCCTTGAGCCACAGGCGGGCGAGCAGCGCGCCCACCACGGGGTAGAGCAGGCCGGCCACGGCGCCGAAGGCCGCGCCCACGAAGCCGATGGCCAGGACGGAGCCGAAGATGGCCATCGGCCCGCCGAACACCGCGCCGAAGGCGAACCACTTCGACATCTTCGTCTGGCGGATGGTGCGCACGTAGTCCTTCGACTTCCCGAGCACCGCGACCCACAGGAACATCGCGAGCAGCACGGCGAGCGCGTTGAGCGTCGTGATCGCCACCGCCGCCTTGAGGTAGCCGCCGGTCGACTCCGACAGGGCCGCGAACGGCGCCTCCGTGTACAGGACGGACCCGGGCACGTACCACGCGCCCCAGAGCACCGCGCACCACAGGGCCCACACGAAGCCCCACCGGATGTTGCGCTCGCGGTACGTCGCCCGCACGTTCTCCACTGAAGCCATGCGTCCTCGCTCTCCCGTTCCCCCTCGGTCGCGGCGAACGTACCAATTGGTTCGGACTCCCGCAACGGACAAGCGATCTGACGTGTGCGTGCTCGGCGGCGGCTACACGGGCTGTGGACCGCGCTGCGGCTGCGGGAGCTGCGTCCGGGGCTCGACGTGGCGCTGCTCGAGGCCGACGTCTGCGGCGCTGGCGCCTCCGGGCGCAACGGGGGCTTCGCGCTGAGCTGGTGGCCGAAGGCGGAGACGCTCGTCGCCCGGGCGGGGGCGGCCGGCGCGCTGCGCCTCGGGCTCGCCGCCCAGCAGGCCGTCGACGAGCTCGCGCGGATCTGCGAGCGCGAGGGCGTCGAGGCCCACCTGCGGCGCGGCGGCTGGGTGTGGACGGCGACCTCGCCCGCCCAGCTCGGCGCCTGGCGGGGCGCGGTGCGCGCCTGCGAGCGCCTGGGCGTGCAGCCGTTCGTGCCGCTCGGGCGCGACGAGGTGGTCGAGCGGCTGGGCTCCCCCGTGCACCTCGGCGCGGTCCTCGAGCCCGGCGCGGCCACCGTGCACCCCGCGCTGCTCGCGCGCGGGGTGCGCCTGTTCGAGCGCAGCCCCGCGCTCGCCGTGGACTGCGAGGCGGGGACGGTGCGGAGGCCGGGCGGCACCCTGCGGGCGGGCACCGTCGTGCTGGCCACGAACGCGTGGACCGCCCGCGTGCGCACGCTGCGGCGCGCCCTCGTCCCCCTCTCGATCGACATCGTGGCCACGGAGCCCATCCCCGACGCCCTCGCGGGCCGCGGGCCGGACGGGGGGGCGAGGCAATCTCGAACTCGCGCCTCATGGTCGACTACTTCCGCACGACCGGGACGGCCGTGTCGTCTTCGGCCGGGGCGGCGCGCCCTGGCCTTCGCGGGACGCCTCGACGGCGGCTTCGACGCCGACCCCGGGCGCAGCGAGGTCGTCGCCCGCGCGCTGCGCCGCCTCGTCCCCACCGCGGCGGGCGCCGCGATCACGCAGCCTGGGCGGGCGCGGTGGACCGCTCGTCGGACGGCGTACCCTTCTGCGGCCGCCTGCCCGGCCGAGCCCGGGTGCTCTACGGCGTCGGCTTCTCGGGCAACGGCGTCGCCCCCGCGCTGCTCGTCGGACGCGTGCTCGCCGCCGCGGCGCTCGGGCACGAGGACGAGTGGTCGCAGCTCGGGCTGCTCGGCGAGGTGCCCGGGCGCTTCCCGCCCGAGCCCGTCCGCTACGCCGGCGGGCGGCTCGTCCGGGCCGCCGTCCGGCGCAAGGAGGAGCGCGAGGACGACGGCCTGCCCGTCGGCGTCGGCACGCGTCGCCTGGCCGCGCTCGCGCCGTCCGGGTTCTTCAAGGTGTCCCCCGACGGCGGCGGGCCCGCCGGCGAGCCCGACCCGATCCCCGAGAGGAGGGGAGTGGCATGAGGAAGCTCTTCATCGGCGGCGAGTACGTCGACCCCGTGTCCGACCGCGTCATCGTCGTGGAGAACCCGGCGACGGAGGAGACGATCGCCGAGGTGCCCGACGCGGGCGCGGCCGACGTCGACCGCGCGGTGCAGGCCGCGCGCGCCGCGCAGCGCTCGTGGCGCAAGGTGGACGGACTGGCCCGCGCCGGGCTGCTCCACCGCTGCGCGGACGGCCTCGAGCGCCACGCGGAGCGCCTCGCGGTGCAGCTCACCGTCGAGGGCGGCAAGACCCTCAAGGAGAACCGCGACGAAGTGGAGTGGTGCGTGAGCGCCTTCCGCCACCTCGGCGAGGTGGCCAGGGCGAACGTCGGCGGCGTCGTCGCCCCCACGAAGCCGGGGCAGATGAACCTCGTGCTCCACGAGCCCGTCGGCGTCGTGGCCCACGTGCTGCCGTTCAGCTACCCGCTCGTCCTGCTCGCCTGGCAGGCCGCGGCCGCGCTCGCGGCCGGCAACCCCTGCATCGTCAAGCCCTCCGAGCTCACCCCGCTGTCGACCCTCATGCTCGGCGAGGTCTTCGACGCCCTGCCCGACGGGCTGTTCAACGTGCTCACGGCCACGGGCGGGCTCGGGCCGGCTCGTCGCCCACGAGGGCACGGACATGGTCGCCTTCACGGGCTCGGTGCCCACGGGGCAGCGGGTCATGGCCGCCGCCGTGCCCGGCGTGAAGCGCCTGCTGCTCGAGCTGGGCTCGTCGGACCCCCTCATCGTGCTCGGAGACGCGAAGCTCGACGTCGCCGCCGACGGCGCGCGCTTCGCCGCCTTCCTCAACGCCGGCCAGGTCTGCGTGTCGGCCGAGCGCTTCTACGTCGAGGACGCGATCTTCGAGCCCTTCATGGAGCGCTTCGTCGAGCTCACGGACGAGCTGCGCATCGGTGACCCCATGGGCGAGGTCGACATCGGCGCCCTCGTCTCGCGCCAGATCCACCAGGGCGCCGACCGGGCGGTGCACGAGCTGCTCGAGCGCGGCGGGCGGCTCGTCCGCGGCGGGGGACGGCCGGCCGGCCTCGACCGGGGCCACTTCTACGAGCCGACGCTCGTCGAGGTCGACGACTCGGGGACGCAGGCCCTGCGGCGCGAGGTGTTCGGACCGGTCGCCACCGTCACCCGCGTGCGCGACCTCGACCACGCGCTCGACCTGGCGAACGACTCGCCCTTCGGGCTGGGCGCCTCGATCTACACCTCGAGCCTCGAGACCGCGATGCGGGCGGCGACGGAGCTGCGCAGCGGCATGGTGTGGATCAACGACCCGCT
>JALYMR010000243.1 GCA_030773615.1 Actinomycetota bacterium | reverse complement strand
GGCCAGCGCGGTGGCCGCGGCCGCCCCCTCCGCGCCGGCCACGGGCACGAGCGCCAGCGTCCCCCCGGCGGTCACGAGCAGCCCCACGAGGCTCACGGCGAGCAGGGCGCGGTGCATGCGCAGGCTGAGCAGGACGTAGGAGAACGCGGCGGTCACGAACGAGGCGGCGAGTCCCGCGGCCTGGATGCGCAGGATGCCGGCCGCGGGAGCGCCCTGCTCGCCGGCGAGCACGGCCATGGCCACGGGCGCACCCAGGGCGAGGGCCAGGGCGAGCCCGGCGCCGAGCACGAGCGACGCCTCGAAGGTGCGGGTGGAGGCGTAGCGCAGCCGCAGGCGGTCGTCGCGCGCGGCGCGGGCGAAGATGGGCTGGGCGGCGCCCACCGCGAGCTGGGGGAGCACGACGAGCACGTCGACGACGCGGAAGGAGAGGGCGAAGAGGCCCGTCTCCACGGGGTCGGCCACCAGCGACATGAGGACGAGGGCCAGGCGGAAGTAGATCGCGGCGATGGCCACCGCCGCCGCGAAAGGCAGCGTGTCGCGCAGGAGCGCCACCCACTCCGCGCGGTCGAAGGCGGGCCGGGCGCGCTCCTCGCCGCGCAGGGCCAGCGCGGTGAGCACGAGCACGACGGCCCCGACGGGGACGGCGAGGGCCAGGAAGGGCAGGAGCGAGGCGCCGAGGGCGGCCAGGGCGACGATGCCCGCGACGAGGGCGACCTGGCGGGCGAGGTCGAGCGCCGTGACCCAGCCGAGCCGCAGCGCGCTGAGCAGGGGGATGGTGAGCGTGGCCTGCACGACCTGCAGGAGCAGGCCGGCGCCGGCAAGCAGGGTGCCGAGCACGAGCACCTCCGGGTAGCCCGCGAGCGCCGCGAAGGCGAGCACCCCTGCCACCCCGAGCAGCGTGAGCACGAGGCGCAGGCCCAGGAGGCTCGCCAGCAGGCGCCGCCGCGCCGCTCCGCGGCGCACGCTGAGCTCGCGCACCCCGACGGCCACCAGCCCGGCGTCGGTCACCCCGGCGACGACGGCCACGAGCGTGTTGACCGTGACGTAGCGCCCGCCGTCGGCGATGCCCAGGTGGCGGAACAGCACCGCGGCGGAGAGGACGCTGAGCATGACCCCGAGGGCGTAGCCCGCCACGCGCAGGCTCCCGCCGCGGATCGCCGCCCCACCCGCGCCCGCGGTGTCGAGGACGTCGGGCTCACCGGCGGCGCCGGCGGGCGAGCTCACCGCGGGCGCCGCAGCGCGAGGAACGCGGAGGTCCAGCGCGCCCCGCCCGCCTCGAGCACAAGGTGCGGCAGCGCCCCGGCGGGGGCGTGGGGCAGCCCGTCGGGGCCCATGCGCTGGATGTTCTCCAGGGTCTCGGGCGAGAGGGCCAGGTCGAGGGGCTGCACGAGCTCGAGGCGGGAGGGCGTCACGATGTCGCGCTCGAGCTCGGCCGGGGTGAAGCCGTCGATCGTCCGCCGCCGCGGGGTGGCGGTCGCGCAGCGCCGGCCCAGGGTGGCCAGGCGGATCGCGAACTGCACGAGCGGCACGTCGAGCAGGCGCGGCGCGAACAGGCACTCCGTCACCACGACGACGTGCCCGCCGGGCCGGACGACGCGGGCCATCTCGCGAGCGGCGCGGGCGATGTCGCCGGGGCCGCCGAAGTGCTCGATGGACGACAGGGAGAACACCGCGTCGAACGCGGCGTCGGGCAGGTCGAGGCGCCGGGCGTCCATCCAGCGCGCCTCGAGGTGGTCCTCGCGGAAGGGGTAGGGCGCGAGCGCCGCGGGGTCGTCGAGCATGGTGGCCTGCGCCTCGCGGCCCTCGAAGTCCCCGGCGCCGTAGATGTCCGTGGCGAGCACGCGGCGCACGCGGTTGGCCAGCCAGAACAGCGGGTGCTCGTGCCCGGCGCCGACGGCCAGGACCTCAGCTCCTCGTGCACGGCGCCGACCTCGGTCAGGAAGAGCCCGAGCATCGCGAACTCCCACAGCTTGCCGTGCAGCTCGGCCTCCGGCGCGAGGCCGGGGTGGACCTCGCGGAGCATGGCCCGCAGGGCGGGGTCGTCGAAGTCGCGCCGGTCGCAGAGCTTCACGTACTGGCGCGAGAGCGGTGGCGCGCTGCCCTGCATGCGCGGGCGGACGCTAGCGCCCGGGCCCCCGCTAGGGTGCCGCGGCGTGGCAGCCAAAAGCGCCCTCATCACCGGCATCACCGGCCAGGACGGCTCGTACCTGGCCGAGCTCCTGCTCGACCAGGGCTACGAGGTGCACGGCATGGTCCGCCGCGCCTCCACGGAGAAGTTCGACCGCATCGAGCACCTGCGCGACCGCATCACCCTGCACCAGGGCGACCTACTCGACCAGCGCTCGCTCGTCGACACCCTGCGCGCCGCCCGTCCCGACGAGATCTACAACCTCGCGGCGATGAGCTTCGTCGCGGTGTCGTGGATCCAGCCCACGCTCACCGCCGAGTTCACGGGCGTCGGGGTCACCCGCCTGCTCGAGGCGATGCGCGAGGTCTCCCCCGACGCGCGCTTCTACCAGGCCTCGAGCTCCGAGATGTTCGGCAAGGTCCGCGAGGTCCCGCAGACGGAGGAGACGCCCTTCTACCCCCGCTCGCCCTACGGGGTGGCGAAGGCCTACGGCCACTTCATCACGGTGAACTACCGGGAGAGCTACGACCTTCACGCGACGAGCGGGATCCTCTTCAACCACGAGTCCCCCCGCCGGGGCCTCGAGTTCGTCACCCGCAAGATCACCTGGCACGCGGCGGCGATCAGGCACGGCCAGCGCGACGAGCTGCGCCTGGGCAACCTGGACGCCGAGCGCGACTGGGGCTACGCGCAGGACTACGTCGAGGCGATGTGGCTCATGCTCCAGCAGGACGACGCGGACGACTTCGTCATCGCCACGGGCCGCACGAACACCGTCCGCGAGTGCGTCGAGGTCGCCTTCGACGAGGCGGGCCTCGGCGACTGGGAGCGGTACGTCACCATCGACCCCGCGTTCCTGCGCCCGGCCGAGGTCGACCAGCTCATCGGCGACCCCGCCAAGGCCAAGGCGAGGCTCGGCTGGGAGCCCCGGACGAGCTTCGAGGAGCTCATCCGGCTCATGACCCGGGCCGACCTCGAGCTGCTCAGCCGCTGAGGGATCAGCCCGCGCCGTACAACGCCGGCCGGCGCAAGGGGCAGTAGAGACGCAGCTGCTCGAAGGGAGCGAGGGGGCTGCCGAGCACGAGGTAGACCTGCCGGCCGTCCTCGAGGCTCGCGCACGGCGGCGGCGCGCCGGGAGCGGGCAGGCGGACGAGCAGGAAGGCCGCGTCTGGGCCAAGCGACGCGGGGTCGTAGACGGGCGGGCGCGCGAGCCCCGCCACCCGGGCGAGCGCCTGCAGGCCGGCGGCGTTGATGCTGAGCGCGTTCGCCCCGGGGTCGAACTCGATGCTGCGCACGCCGTCGCCGCGGGCGGCGCGCATCATGGCGAGGACCTCGCCGTCGGGCACGGGCCGGCCCGCGATGTAGCCCCCGGGCAGGAAGAGCGTGAGCTCGCGCTCGCCGAGCGACGAGCGGGGCGCGCCGGGCAGCACGAGCGCGACGCGCTCGCCCACGCCGGTCCAGGTCCCGACGACGTTGAGAGCGGCCACGACGAGCAGGGCGGCGGTGAGGATCCGGCGCGGGCGTGGCGCCAGCGCCGTGATCCCGCCGACGCCGAGCGCCGCCATGTAGACGATCGCCGGCAGGCTGTAGCGCGGGTCCTTCAGGCTGAGGTAGGTCAGGGCGAGGTACGCAACGAGCCCGCCCGCGACGAGCTCGGGCGTGAGGTCCTCGGGTCGCCGGCGCCGCAGCCATCGCAGGGAGAGGGCGACCCCGCCTACCACGAACAGCGCGGTGAGGGGCGCGAGAAGCTGGACGTTGAGCGCGTTCCAGACGTACCACCCGGCGTTCTGGGTGGACCACCTGGGCGGCGTGACGCTGCCCGGCTGCTCCCCGTTGGCCGGGCCTCCCCCGACTGGTCCCGGCGCACCGGTGGCGCCCGCCACGAGACCGCGCAGGTCGTCGAGGTGCGCGAGGTACCAGGGCAGCGCCACGAGGGCGAGCACCAGGCAGAAGGCGAGCAGCCCGCGGGGGCGACGCCACCCTCCTCGTAGGAGCATGACGAGCAGCAGGCCGGCCACGAAGAGCGGGAACGTCTGCTTCGCGAGCATGCCCAGGCCGGCGGCGAGCCCCGCGAGCGCCGCGAGGGGCACGCGCCGGAAGCGGTCCGAGGCGAGCGCGAGCCAGACCGTCACCGCCACGAGCGCGGCCTGCGGGGCGTCGAGCATGTGCAGGTGGAAGAGAGAGAGCACCATCGGCGCGGCGAGCGCGAACACCGCGGCGAGGATCCCGGCTCCCGGGCCGTAGGCGACGCGTGCGGTCCCGTAGCACCCGACGGCGAGCAGCGGCACGAACACGAGGGCCTGGGCGAACACGGCGGCGTCGACGCCGATTCCGGCCACCAGCGCACTGGCCCCAGTCACGAGGTGGACGAGCGGCGGGTAGGCCGTCCACACCTCGAGCGGGGCGAGGAGGTCCCCCCCGGCCAGCGCGTCGTGCATGGCCCAGCCGAAGAGCAGGTGCTTGCCCGAGTCGAAGTCGGGCACCCGCTCGTCGACGGCGAGCCACGCGAGCGAGAGGGCGAGGAAGCCGAGGACGAGCGCCGCGAGGGCGAGCCGCTCGCCGGGTCGCGGGACCGCCGAGCGGGACGGCGCGGACGCTGCGAGGCCCGCCGCGGCCGGGCCAGACCGGGACCGGGAGGCGGCGGTGCTCACCGCGCCGAGCGTAGCGCCGCCAGGTCGGCGTCCACCATCTCCCCCACGAGCGTCTCGAAGGGCACCTCGGGCACCCAGCCGAGCACCCGGCGGGCGCGGCTCGGGTCGCCCACCGGCGGGGTGCGCTCGGGCGGGCGCACGAGCGCGGGGTCGACCCGGACG
>JALYMR010000242.1 GCA_030773615.1 Actinomycetota bacterium | reverse complement strand
ACCCGAGCCCCCGCGTCCGGGCGCTCGCCCGGGAGGTCGCCCGGCGGGGGAGCCCGCCGGCCACCGGCGACTTCGTGGCCGGCGCCGCGGCCGTCGACGGGCTCTCCGCCGCCCTGGGACGGACGGGGGGCACGACGGGGGGCGAGGCCCTCGCCGGCGCCCTGGAGGGCCTGCGGGACCTGCCCACCCTCTCGGGCGAGATCAGCTTCTCAGCCGGTCTCCACACCGCGACGCGGCGGCAGCTGCGGCTCGTCGAGGTCCGGGGCGCCCGCCCGCGCTTCGCCGGGCTCGTGCGGACCCGGGTCGCCCCCTGAGGGGGGCGGCGCCAGCGGGGTGTCGTTCGGGATCGCGCCCGGCTGGGGCGCGTCGGCCAGGGGGGCATCGCGGCGAGGCTCGTCCATGCCGGGCGGCTACCCGCCCGCGCCGCGGGCCAGCGGGTAGGACGACGACCGACTCCGGACGAGGAGGCGGCGTGGAGACCGACGTGGTGCACAACCCCGACCAGGCCCGGTACGAGGTCTGGGCCGACGGCAAGCTCGCGGGCTTCGTGCAGTACCGCCCGCGCGAGGGGGCGCTGAACCTCTTTCACACGGAGATCGACGGCGCCTACGACGGCCAGGGGCTCGGGAGCACGCTCGCCCGCGGCGCGCTCGACGACCTGCGCGCGCAGCACCTGGCGGTCGTGCCGAGCTGCCCGTTCATCGCGGGCTACATCCGCCGCCATCCGGAGTACGAGGACCTCGTGTCGCCCGGCGAGAGCGCCGGCTGAGCGTACGGGTCGCGCTCAGCGGGAGGCGGGGCGGCGCTGGCGCTCGACGTAGGGCCAGAACTCGCGCTCGAAGGCCTCCCAGTCGACCTCGCCGTCGCCGCTGGGCGGGTCGCCGCCCCGGTCGTCGTCGCCACCCCCGCCACCGGGACCGCCGCCCGAGCCGCCCCCGTCCGAGCCGTCCTCGAACCGCTGCGTGGGTGCACGGGTGAGCCACACCCACCAGAGGATGAAGCAGATCCAGCCGCTGAACACGAGGGCCACGACCATGGGCACCGACGGCGCGGCCGTGGCGGCGGCGTGGAAGCCGAGCTGGATGGCCGCGGTGACCCCGACGATCACCGCCAGGCGCACCGGCCGCGCCGGCGGACGACCCCAGACGGCCCGGCGCAGGGTCCAGGTCAGGGCCGCGAGGAGCACGACGACGACGACCGCGTCCAGCACCGCCCGAACGGTAGCCGCTGAGGCGTGGCGGGGGTTGCGGCAACTGCGCCAGCCCGGGCGACGAGGCGCGACGGCACCCCGATCCCCCTAGGTCGGGATGAGCGAGCTGGGCAGGGCCTGGCCGTGGGCGAGCGCGGCGGCCGGCAGGTGCTTCGCGGCCACCGCGGGCACCTCGAGGCGCTCGGCCACCCGCCGCACCGCCGCCTCCGGCCGCCGGCCGCCCGGAAGGGCGAGCGCGAGGACGCGCGCGAACTCGGCCCGCATCCCACGCTCGTGGACCTCGACCCGTCCCCACAGGGCGACCGCCCCGCGGACGACGGTCAGCCGCCCGTGGTCGCGCTGGGCGTACGGATGCGCGAACGCGTACAGGCCGCACACGCAGCGCGGGTCGGGCGCGGGGCCCGGGTGCGGGGAGGCGCTGCGCCACAGCCCCGCCGCGCGGCGGCAGCGCGCGAGGCACTCCGCCTGCATCGTCTCCGCGCCCCACGGCGTGCGGGCCAGCGGCGAGAGCAGCTCGTCGTCGAGCAGCACCCACTCGCGGAACCCGACGACGGGGTCGCCGTGGTCGGGGGACAGCGACGCGCCCACCAGCGCAGTATCGCGCGGGTGGGCACGGGTGGGCGGGGTTCCCTACAGCGCGTCGACCTCCGCCTGCGTGGTGACCCGCGCGCGCGGTGGGATGACCGTCCCGTCGGGGACCTCGAGCGGGTCGTCGGCCGGGCCGGCGACGAGCGCACCCTCCCCGATCGTCACCCGGTTGCCGATCCTGACCCGGAAGACGACCGCGTCGGCGTCCACCCGGAGGTCGTCGCCCGCGACGGGCGGGCCGTGGTACACCGTCGCGCCGTCGGCGACCAGGCGAGCGCCGATGCGGATGCTCGTGCCCTTGAGGGCGTGGAAGGTGACCGCGTCCTCGATGTCGGCGCCGGCGCCGATGACGATCGGCGAGCCCTCGTCGGCGCGCACCGAGGTGCGCTCGTCGACCACGCTGCCCGCGCCGAGGCGGACGTCGCCCACCATGCGCGCGCGGGTCGACGCGGACCCCGGCACCGACCCGGGGCGAGCGGCCCGGGTTGAAGGGGTGCGCGGCGAGCGGCTCACGCCGGTGACCGCGTCGTAGCCCTCTCGCGGTAGAGCTCGCCGTAGCCCTCCGCGAACTCGCGGTTGACCTCGAGCACCTCGCGCTGGAACTCGGACTGGGCCTCCTGCTTGCGGGGCAGGCGGTCCGCGGCGGCCTGCGTCGTGATGACCGCGCCGGTGGGCACGAGCCGGTCGCGGCGGATGCGCACGTCGCGCAGCACGGCGCCGTGCAGGACGAACGCGCCGTCCTCGAGCACGACGTTGCGCAGCTGGGCGTTGAACCCGACGAAGGTGAACGCGCCGACGCGCGAGTTGACGATCTCCGCCCCGTGCGCGACGGAGACCCGCCGCGCCGTGCTCGTCGACCGCCGCGCGCAGCGCGCGCGGGGCGTGCGCCCGCGCCTAGCCCTCGGCCTCGTCGGCGATGAGCGGGAAGTCCCCGGCGATGCGCGGGCGTCGGCGGTCGCGCACCTGGCGCTGCTCGCCGCCCTGGCGCCGCAGCCGGCGCTCCGCCTTGCGGCGGTCGATGATGACCTCGACGTTCGGGTCGTCCTCGTAGTACTTCGCGAGGCGGTCGTAGAGCTCGGGCGCCAGCTCCTCTGGTACCACGCAGTAGATCACGGCGCGAGCCTAGCTGGCGAGGACGAGCGCGAGCATCCCACGTTCGTCCGCTCCCGCGTTGGGAGCCTGGTCCTCGGGCGCCAACTCGCCGAGCTCGGCGCCCTGCTCGACCACGCGCACCCCGGCCGCCTCGTCGGCGAGGTCGACCTCGTAGCGGTACCACCAGAGCTCCCAGGCGACGACGATGCCCACGATCGAGCCCTCGGTCGGCGAGGGCCGCACCGTCACCAGGGGCGGGCCGAGCGAGCGGCCCACGCCGGACACGGTGCGCGGGTGCGGGCTCGCGTTGAAGAGCTCGACGGCGCGGGCGAGCCTGAGCTCGGCGTTCGTGGGGACGGCGTGGACGTGACGCTCGCCGGTGCGCGCGATGAGCTCGTGCTCGTCGCCGCCGTCGCGGGCGATGAGCGCGGAGAGCGCGGTCGCGCCGTTGGCCGTGCGGCGCTCGCCCGCGGCGGGGGCGGGAGCGGGAGCGGGAGCGTGGGGG
>JALYMR010000241.1 GCA_030773615.1 Actinomycetota bacterium | reverse complement strand
AGCGGTTCAGGACCGCGTTCGGCTACGCGTTCATCGTGTTCGGCCTGCTCGCCGCCGTGCTGAACTCCGCCGCCACCGTCGTGGCCGCCCGTCGCGGGCACTGGGCGATCGCGCTGGGCTACCTCGTCATCACCATCGCGATCTCGAGCGCCACCCTCGTCGGCTGGTACTCCGCCCGTCGCCAGCGCCCCTATCGCTGGCGCGACGGCGACGAGGGCTAGGGGGCGTCGTCCCGCTCGAAGCTCCCGTCGACGGGCATCGCCGCGGAGAGCAGCGGGGAGGGGCTGCCGGGGTCGTCCTGGTCGCAGACGAACAGGAAGTCCATGACCCCGGAGTCGATCGTGGCGTGCACCCCCTCGACCTTGAAGCGCCGGTCGATCGTGCGCAGCCGGTGCACCGTCCCGGCCGGGTCGAGCGTGCCCACCACCGACCCGCGGATCTCCCCGTCGCGCAGCGACCCGCGAGGACCCTCGGCCGAGGCGGTGAACACGAGCAGCTGGCCGCCGAGGGGCGTGGCGTCGCTGAACGTGAGCTTCACGCCGCCGAGCTCGCCGAGGTCGTAGGCGCGGATCGCCGCGAGCTCGTGCGCGTCGATGCGCCGGTCGCGGCGCAGGGAGGCCATGACGTCGGCCAGCGAGAGCTCGGCGACGAGGTTCAGGCCGTCCTCCCCCAGGCCGCGCTGCAGGAGCCACAGCCGGTCGCCCATCGCGCACGCCCCCTCGACGTTGAGCTCGGGCGCGTGCTCGCGCAGCAGCGCGTAGACCGGGGCGAGGTCGATCTCCTGCACCTCGCCCCGCAGGGAGCCGTCATGCGCGAGCGCCCACACGAAGCCCCGGTCGCGGGCGGGACCGGAGCCGGAGCCCAGGCCGAGCAGGGCGCCGAAGGGGTGGCGGGCGAAGGGGGGCAGGACGGTGAGCGCCTCGAGGTCGGGCTTGTCCTCCCCGCGGGCGTCGGGATCGACGGGCAGGTCCCCGGCGAAGACCCGGCGCAGGGTGCCGGGCCCGGGGTGCGAGAGGCGGAACACGCCGAGCGACAGCTCGTCGTCGCCGATGGCGTAGACGAAGTCGCCGCGGCGGACGACGCCGCTGGCCGCGGAGAGGTGCGACGGCCGCCCCGGCTCGCCCGGGGCGTCGAGGTCGAGCGCGCGCAGCGGGCGCAGGTGCAGCGGCGGAAGGTCCTCGAGCTCGCCGGACCTGCGCTCCATGCGCGCAGCGTAGGGCGAGCGGGCCCGGGACGGGGGAAGGGACGGCGCGTCCCACGGCGCGCCGCTCCGCTCACCCGGCGCACCCACACCCTCTAGACTTCCGGGCTCGGGCCAGGCGCCGCCCTTCGGAGGAGCCGGCACGTTCGCAGACGCGGGTGAAGGGAACTCGGCTTCGGTCAGAGGCGGGGGGCTCGTGCCTGCTCCCCGTGATCGTGGATGGAGGAGCCCGTGCTGGCAGCACCAGTCGCACCCTTCCGGGTCGACGTCCACCCCGAGCGCGACGTCGTGCGCGTCGCCCCCGCGGGCGAGCTCGACCTCACGACCGTGTGCGTCGTCGACGGGCAGGTCGCCAATCTGCGAGCGGCCGGCTTCGGCCAGCTCGTGCTCGACCTGCGCGCGGTCAGCTTCATGGACACCACGGGCCTGCAGCTCGTGCTCGCCCTGGACGCCGCGGCCCGGACGGACGGCGTCGAGCTCGGCCTGATCCCGGGGCCGCCCGCCGTGCAGCGCGTGTTCGAGCTGTGCGGCGTGCTCGATTGGCTGCCCTTCCGTCCCCTCGGGTAGCGCAGGCGCATGCGCACCCTTCTCCGCTTCCTCTTCCGGCGCCAGGCCGCCCGCTTCCTGCCCGGGGGCTGGGTCGCCCTCCTGCTCCTGAACCCCCGGACGCGGGCGTACGCCCGCTCGCTGTGGGTCCGGGGCCGGGCGCGGGGCCGGGGCGCGTCGCCCCGGCCCTAACCCGTCGGGGGGCTACGCCGGCTGGCGCAGCGCCCCCATGATCTCCTGCGTCGCGTCGAGCGCCTGGCGCATGCAGTCGTCCATGTCGATGTAGAGGTAGTTCGCCAGACGGCCCGCGAAGAACGTGCGCTCCGCCCCCAGGACCTCGCGCAGATGGTCCTGGTAGCGGTCGTTCAGCGCCCTGTTCTCCTCCGTCTCGATGGGGTAGTAGCGCGTGGGCGCGTTCGTGAACTCGAACCCGAGCACCGTGCCCTCGCACTCCTGGCCCGAGGCGTGCTTCGTCTCGTGGACGCGGATGAACGGGAACTCCTTGCCCGGGTAGTTCACGACCATCGCCCCCTGGGCGAGGTCGACGTGCGGGATGTGCACGTTGCGGACGATGATCCCCCGCCACTCCAGGGCGCCGAAGGTCCCGCCGCAGAACACGTCGAGCGGGCAGGTCAGCACGATCGCGTCCGCGTCGTGCTCGCGGACGAGCCCGTCGAGGGCGTCGAGGGTCACATCGACGTCGGTGTGCACCGCGATGCGCGGGGAGTCGAGCAGGCCGTCGAGCAGGTCGGTGTAGCCGTTCGGACCCGCCGGCCAGCCCTGGTAGGGGTCGGGGAACAGGTACGGGTCGTTGTCCCAGCGCACGGAGACGCGGCGCGGTGCCCAGCGCGCGGACAGCTCGCGGGCCGGCCGGCCCCACTGCTTCTCCGTGTACGGCTTGATGAAGCGCTCGTAGAGGATGGGCCCCATGAGCTCGAGGCACCACTCCTCGAAGTTCGCCGCCTCCGCGCGGGCGGCGGGGTCGACCTCGCGGCGCTCGGCGAGCTCGCGGTGGATCTCCTCCGCGCGCGACTGCCGGTCGATGTCGGAGAGGAGGATGGGCCAGTTGAGCACCTGGCCGTCGGCCAGGATGTCCACCCGGTGGCGGTAGGGCCGGAACGGGGTCATCGCGTTCGCGAGCTCCCACACCTCCCGGTCCTCCGTGTGGAAGATGTGGGAGCCGTGGGGCTCGTAGAGCACGCCGTGCAGGTGGTCGGAGCGGACGAGCCCGCCGGGCTCGGCGGCGCGCTCGAGCAGCACGCTGTCGACCTCCTCCTGCGCGAGGCGATGGGCCAGGGTGCAGCCCGTGAGGCCGGCACCCACGATGAGCACGCGGGGCGATGGGGACATGGGCTCCTTCTCCTAGGCGGCGGTGGGCTGCGTCGCGAGCTGGCCCATGAGCGCGGCCATCCGCTCGGCGATCGCGTCCCAGTGGTGGACGGCGAGCAGCGCGTCGAGCTTCTCGTCGCGCTCGCTGACGGGGTGCTCGAGCACCTCCCGGCAGGCGGCGGCGAAGCCGGCCGCGTCGTCGCGGAGGTCCACGACCCCGTCGTAGTCCGTGACGACGTCGGGGACGCGGGTGGACACCACGGGGAGCCCGGCGGCGAGGTACTCGAGGGTCTTCGTGGGGCTGATGGACCGCGTGGACTCGTTGAGGGCGAACGGCATCAGGGCCACGTCGAATCCCCCCATGACCTCGGGCAGGCGCTTGTAGGGCTGCATGCCCAGGTAGCGGAGGTTGGGTGCCTGGGGCAGCAGCGCGGGGTCGAGCTTGCCCTCGGCGACGGGCCCGGCGAGCTCGAGGTCCCAGTCGGGCAGCTCCGCGGCCAGCCCGGCGAGGAGCTCGAGGTCCAGGCGCTCGTCGATCACGCCCACGTAGCCCGCGACGGGCCGGGCGCGGGGCTGGCGCCGCTCACGGGCGCCCGCGTAGTGCTCGGGCTCGACGCCCGAGGCGAAGAGATGGGTGCGCTCCGGCGCGACGTGCCGCACGCCCGCGTCGAGCGAGCGCCCGCCGGTGAAGACGAGGTCGGCTTCCTCGAGCGTGGCGTTGCGGGCCTGCGCGAGGCGCGGCGAGGCCTTCGCGAACGCGCTGAGGTCGTCCATGACGTCGTAGACGAGCCCGTCGCCGCCCACGGTGTGGGCGATGGAGAGCGCGAGCGGCGTGTACAGCCACAGGGTGCGCTGCTCGGCGGGGCCCAGGAGCGCGGAGAGGGCGTCGCCGTAGTCCGCCGCCCGGGGGTCGTCGAAGTCCAGCCCGTCCCAGCCCTCGGAGCGGCCCGGCACCTCGAACCACACGCGCCGGACGTCCCCGTGGCGCTCCACGCACAGGCGCGGCGTGGTCACCGTGCTCACCACGGGCTCCTCCACGTACCAGGTGCGCCTGCCCCGGCCAAGTCGCGAGATGAGGTGCTGGGGGCGCTGCCAGACGAAGGTCCACCGCAGGTGGGAGAGGACGACGAGCTCCGGCGGCCCGCTCATGCCGCACGCTCCAGCCGGTTCGTCGCCCGCACGATGCGCTCTGCGTCCATGTCAGCCTCCTCGGCGGGGGCGTCCCGCCAGTCGAAGTGGTCCATGAGGGGAAGGAGGGCGGAGACCCAGCCCGCGACGGGGGGGCTGAAGCGGTACGCGGGGAGCTCCGCCGAGGTCGCGCCGTTGGCCACCCGCGCGAAGACGCGCGACATGCTCGAGGGCCGGCGCTCCAGGTCGGCGTCGAGCCAGAAGACGCCCACGGGGTCGATGCAGCCGTCGGCCCGGGCCAGCAGCGAGTTCCAGTCCAGGGAGTCGACGGACGGAAACCAGCAGTAGGCGTCGAGCGGCGCGCCCGCGGCCTGGGCCCGCTCGCACTGCTCGAGCGTGTGCTTCAGCCAGGTCGCCCGGTCGCTCGGCGTCCCGCGGATGTTCGTCTCGGAGAGG
Organism: Actinomycetota bacterium; assembly: GCA_030773615.1. Classification (GTDB taxonomy): domain Bacteria; phylum Actinomycetota; class Thermoleophilia; order Solirubrobacterales; family Solirubrobacteraceae; genus JALYMR01. The sequence continues at coordinate 2,520 of JALYMR010000241.1, read as the reverse complement.
ACGAGCGGCAGGCCGGGGTAGCGCTCGGCGTACTCCGTGATCAGGGCGCCGAGCCCGACGGGGCACTCGGAGGGCGTGCGGCCCTCGACCGTGCCGTCCGCGCTGCGGAACGACCACTCGGAGTGGGCGTAGTAGTCGAGGCCGAGCACGTCGAGGTGGCCGGGCTCGAGCTCGAGCAGGTCCTCCCCGCCCGCGGCGGCCACCTCGGCCAGGAACGGGCGCTCCCGGTCGCGGGCGCGCCCCAGGAGGAGGTCGAGCACGAAGAAGCGCCGGTCGTTGGCCAGCCGGGCGTACGTCTCCCCCGAGGGGTCGCTCGCCGTGTGGCCCTCGCAGGTGTCCACGTAGACGTGGCGGGCGCCCGGGACCCGCTCGCGCAGGCGCCGGCTCGCCTCGAGGACGGCGGGCACGACGTTGCGCACGAGCGCGACGAACCCCTCGACGCCGCGGCCGTACGGGGGCCAGATCGCCTCGTGGCCCGCGAGGAAGAGGGTGGCGAAGGGCTCGTTGAAGAGTGTGTACTCGGTGACCCAGGGATAGCGCTCCGCGAAGGCGTCGCAGAAGCGCAGGTAGGCCTCGCCGAACCGCGGGTCCGCGAACCCCCCGCTCAGCCAGAGCGGGTAGCTCGTGTGGTGCACGAGGTCGACGATGGGCACGAGGCCCTCGTCGCGCAGGACGCCCAGCGCCCTGTCGCTCGTCGACCAGTCGTAGTGGCCGGGCTGCGCCTCGATCCGGTGCCAGCGCACGGGGTAGCGCAGGCGGCGGACGCCGGTCGCGCGCAGGAGCGCGATGTCGTCCTCCAGGCGGGTGTCGTGCCCGGAGGTCTCGACGATGTCGACGTCGTGGGCGGGGAGGAAGGTGCTCTCGAAGGCACCCAGGATCTCGAGGGTCAGGGCCGCACGCCGATCACTGGTTCCACTTGTCGGCGGTCTTCTTGCCCTTGCCCTGGTTCTTGTCGCGGGCGCTGAAGGTGTCCTGCGGGGTGCCCGGCGCGATGAGCGACTGCTCGATCGTCGTGTGCACCCCGCTGGGGTCGTCCGCCTGCGTGGAGAACGGCTGCTGGGTTTCGCCCTTCTCCTGCGCCTCCTGCTGCTTGCGCTCCAGGGCCTGCTCGAAGCGCTTGCGCTGCTCGTCGTCCATGGGCCTGCGCTACCCGGGACGCCACACGGGCACCCGCCAGGATGGCGTCGGGGTCAGGCGCGGGGGTGGGAGCGCCGGGCCGCCCCGGTGCCCTCCCGCGCGCCCGCCCGCGTTTGCCCTGCGCAGGCGGGGGACACGGAGGGCGCATGTCCCCGGCCGCAGCGCTGCGCCGCGCCCTCGGCCCCGTCTTCGTCGCGGCCGGCGTCCTGCACTTCACGCACACCTCGGCGTTCGCGGCCATCGTGCCGGACGCGCTGCCCGCCCACCGCGAGCTCGTGTGGGCAAGCGGCGTCGCGGAGATCGTCGGCGGCCTCGCGGTCATGCACCCCCGCACCCGCCCGCTCGGGGGGCTGTGGCTCGTCGCCGTGCTCCTGGCCGTGTTCCCGGCGAACGTCCACATGGCGGTGCACGCCGAGCGCTACCCCGCGCTCCCCGAGGCGCTGCTCTGGCTGCGCCTGCCCCTCCAGGGCGCCCTGATCTGGTGGGCGTGGAACGCCACTCAGGACCGCCGCCGTCGAGGTACCACGAGGGTGTAGGCGAACCGGCGGGCGGGCAACCCGAGGGCGTGCAGGCGGGGAGTCAAGGTTGACCGGCACGCCGACGCTGCCCCTCGCCCCCCGGCGGCGGGCCGGCCTGCTGCGCATGCGCACCGACCCGCAGCTCGTCGCGCGCCTGCGGGCCGGTGACGACGCGGCCTTCGACGTGATCCACGAGCGCTACGGCGCTCGGCTCGTCGCCTACGTGCGCGGGCTCCTGGGGGGCCGCCGCGCCGAGGCGGAGGACGTCGTGCAGGACGTGTTCCTGCGGGCGTACCGCACCGTGCTGGCCGACAACCGCCCCGTGCAGCTGCGCCCGTGGCTCTACCGCGTCGCCCACAACCGCGCGATGGACGTGCTCCGGCGGCCGTCGCCGCTCGCCGCCGACCCCGCGGACGCGGGGCAGGGGGTCCTCGCCGATCCGCACGTGGAGGCGGAGCGCCGCGAGGACGTCCGTCAGCTCGTCGCCGATCTGCGCCGTCTGCCCGAGCAGCAGCGCTCGGCCCTGCTCATGCGCGAGCTCGGAGGGCTCTCGCACGACGAGGTCGCGCGCGCCCTGGAGACGACCGTCCCCGCCGTGAAGTCGCTGCTCGTGCGCGCCCGGCTCGGGCTGACGGAGTCGGCCGAGGCCCGGGCCACGGCGTGCGTCGACGTGCAGCGCGACCTCGCCGAGCGCCACGACCGGGGCGTGCGCATCGGCGCGCGCGCCCAGCGCCACCTGCGCGACTGCGCGGACTGCCGCGCGTTCCGGGAGCGCCAGCGCCGCGTGGACCGCGGGCTCGCCGCCCTCCTGCCCGTGGGCGCCCTGCCCCTCGCGGCCGCCGCCGCCAAGGCGCTGGGCCTGGGC
>JALYMR010000240.1 GCA_030773615.1 Actinomycetota bacterium | reverse complement strand
CCGCGCTCGAGCAGCTCGTCGACCGTCGCGACGTCGTTGCGCACGACGTCCAGGTCGGCGCCCAGCTCGCCCAGGTACTGGACCAGGTTGTACGTGAACGAGTCGTAGTTGTCGACGACGAGAACTCGCATCGCGCCCTGCCTCACGGCCACTCCGGCTGGTCGGCCGCCAGCTCGAAGGCCTGCAGCACCGCGCGGGCCTTGTTCTGCGACTCGATGAACTCGTAGGTGGGCTGCGCGTCGGCGACCGTGCCGCCGCCGGCCTGGACGTGCGCCCGGCCGTCCTTCATCACCACGGTGCGGATGTGGATGCAGGTGTCGAGGTCCCCGGCGTAGGAGAGGTAGCCCACGGCCCCGCCGTAGCCGCCGCGCTTGACCGGCTCGAGCTCGTCGATGATCTGCATCGCGCGCACCTTGGGGGCGCCGGAGAGCGTCCCCGCGGGTAGCAGCGCGCGCAGGGCGTCCATCGCCCCGACGTCCTCGCGCAGCGTGCCGGCGACGCTCGAGACGATGTGCATGACGTGCGAGTAGGTCTCGACGGCCATCATCGTCTCCACCCGCACGCTGCCGAACCCGCACACCCGGCCGAGGTCGTTGCGGGCGAGGTCGACGAGCATGACGTGCTCCGCGCGCTCCTTCTCGTCGGCGAGCAGCTCCTCGGCCAGCCGCGCGTCGTCCTCGAGCGTCGCCCCCCGCGGGCGGGTGCCGGCGATCGCCCGGCTCGCCGCCCGGCGGCCGGTCACCGTGAGCAGCGGCTCGGGGCTCGCCCCCACGACCTGGAAGTCGCCGAAGTCCAGGAAGTACATGTACGGGCTCGGGTTGACCGCGCGCAGGCCGCGGTAGACGGAGAAGGGCTCGACGCCGAGCGGCGCCGACCAGCGCTGGGAGGGCACGACCTGGAAGGCGTCGCCCGCGTGAACGTACTCCACGACGCGGTCGACCATCCGCTCGTAGGCCGCGCGGTCCATGTTCGCCGCGAACACGGGCGGCGTGCGCTCCGCGCCCGGCTCGCCGACGGGCACCGGCCCGGCCAGCGCCCCGCGGATGCCGGCGATGGTGGCGAGGGTCTCCCCGTAGGCCGCCTCGAGGTCGGGCGCCCCCGCGTCGACGTGGGCGAGCAGGGTCACCGTGTGCCTGAGGTGGTCGAAGACGACGAGCACGTCGGAGAGCATGAGCGCCATGTCGGGCACCCCGAGCGGATCCGGGTTCGGCGGACCGAGCGGCTCGACGGTGCGCACGAGGTCGTAGCCGAAGAACCCCACGGCGCCCCCGGCGAACGGGGGCAGGTCGGGCAGGGTGGCCTGGCGCACCCCGGCGACCGCCTCGGCGGCCAGCGCGTAGGGGTCGCCGGGATCCCCCAGCGACCAGCGCAGCACGGCCCGGGGGCGCACGCCGATGAACGACCACCGCCCGACGCGCTGGCCCTGCTCGGCCGACTCGAGCAGGAACGCGGGGTGCCCGGCCTCCCCGCCCCGGAGCTTCAGGAACGCGGAGACCGGGGTCTCCGTGTCGGCGATGAACGTGTGGCGCAGGGGGACGAGCGCGCCGTCGCGCCCGAGGGCGCGGACCTCCTCGAGCGAGGGCTCGACGCGGGGGGCGGCGGGCGGGGCGCCGATCATCGGCGCCGGGCCGCGAGCACCCGCTCGACGTCGCCCAGGGTGCGCCCACGCGCGCGCAGGAGCACGAGCAGGTGGTAGAGCACGTCCGCGGCCTCCTCGTCGACGCGGGCGTCGGTCTCCTCGCGGGCCGCGCGCACGACCTCATCGGCCTCCTCGAGGACCTTGGCCCCCGCCCGCTCGGGGTCGGCGAGCAGGGCGACGGTGTAGGACCCGGCCGGGCGCTCGGCGACCCGCTGGGCGAGGGTCCGCTCGAGCGCGGGCAGGGCCTCGTGGGGCGCCGGGGGCTCGACGGCCCCGTCGTGGAAGCAGGTGCGCTCTCCCGTGTGGCAGGCCGGGCCGGCGGGCTCGACGAGGGCGAGCAGGGCGTCCCCGTCGCAGTCGAGGCGAAGCGCGCGCACGCGCTGGACGTTGCCCGACGTCGCCCCCTTGTGCCACAGCTCCCGACGCGAGCGGCTCCACAGGTGCAGCTCGCCGGTCTCCCGCGTCCGGCCGACGGCCTCCGCGTTCGCGTAGGCCAGCGTGAGTACCTCCCCCGTGCCCCAGTCCTGCACGACCACGGGGACGAGCCCCTGCTCGTCGTAGCGGATCTCCACGGCGCCGAGTCTAGGTGGGCTCGGCCGCTGGGGGGTGGGCGGCCGGCGGGGCGGGGAGTGCGTGCTCGAGGCGGCGGTGGAGCGCCGCGAGCCCGCGGTTCGTGCCCACGGCGACGAGCTCGGTGCCCGCGGCGACCGCGAGCGCCGACGCGGGGAACGCCGCGCCGCCGACCGCGACGACGCGGGCCTCTCCGCCCGCGTCGAGCTCGCCGACCGTGACCGGGGCCGCCGGCGTGAGCGAGGCGATCTGCATGACCCCGCGCCCGACGGGGACCACCACGGTCGAGGGGTGGCCGAGGAGCGCGGCGGTGAACGCGGGGGCGGCCAGGGCGAACGGGCTGCGGGAGAGGTGGATGCCCACGGCGCGCTCCGCCCGGACGGCGAGGTCGGGGTCCGAGAGGCGCAGGACGACGCGCAGGCTCGGGGCGAGCGTGCGGGCCAGCAGCGCGCACTGCAGGTTGGCCACGTCGTCGTTCGTGACGGCCATGAGCGCGCGCGCCTCGGCCAGGTGGGCGCTCACCAGCGTCTCGTCCGCGCCGACGTCGCCGATGATCACCGGGACCCGAAGCCGCTTGAGCAGCGTGCGGTCGACGACGTCCTCGTCGCGCTCGACCGCGACGCAGGGAACGCCGACCGGCTGAGGTCCTCGAGCACCCGCGCGCCGATCTTGCCCGCGCCGCACACGACGACGTGCTCGCGCCTGGGGACGGGGAACTGGCCGAGCGCCTGGGCGAGCCGCGCGCCGACGATGATGTCGGTCACGAGCGCGAACACGACGGCGACCACGAGCGAGCCGATGATCATGACGATCATCCCGAAGGCCTTCGTGGCCGCGGGCGCGTCGAGGAGGTTGATGTCCCCGTAGCCCGTCGTCGTGATCGTGGTCACCGTGAAGTAGAGGGCGTCGATCAGGTCGATGGCCAGGGCGTCGACGAACGCGAGCGCGCTGAACAGGACGAAGCCCGCGAGGAGGGCGCCCACCACGAGCAGGCGGCGGTCGAGCATGACGGCCCGGACCCGGCCGACCACGCGCAGGGGCCGTGGCGGCCCTCGGCCCTCGGCACGGTTCATCATCGCCGCCGCGGCGCCGACCGCGGGGATCGCCAGCGGGTCGGGCCTCGCCTCCTTCTGCACGAGGCCGACGACCGTCGGGGCGTCCGTGGGGAACAGCCGTGGCTCGTCGGCGACGCCGGCCTCCGCCAGCGCGAGGCGCAGCCGCGGGTCGTCACCGGGAACCTCCCGGACGGCGAGGCGCTCCTCGCCGACGCTGAGTACCGGGCCGGCGCGCTGGCCGCAGCGCGGCCTCGATGAACGCGGGCGCGGCGAGGTCGGTCGGCGAGAGCACGACGCTGTCGCCCAGGAGGTCGCGCAGGGACGCGCCCACCGAGCTGTTCGGCAGGCGCAGCACGACCCTCACCGCGGGCGCGAGCTCCTGGAGGACGAGCGACCCGTGCAGGTTGGGGACGTCGGCGTCGCACAGCAGCCCGCAGCTGCGGGCCCGGTCCGCGCGCGCGTCGCGCAGCACGTCCACGTGGGTGGGGTCGCCGAACACGAGCATCACGGACGCCGCGCGGGCGGCGACCGCGAACTCGGCCTGGGCCTCGGGGCAGACCGCGCACACGGGGACGTCGAGCCCGAGCAGCTCCTGCAGCACCCGGACCCCGAGGCCGTCGTCGCCCACGAGGACGACGTGACCCTCGAGCGCCGGGACGGGCTCGGCCATCGCCGCCGATCATGCCACGAACCACGAGTGGCCCGGAGGACGGCCGTCGCCGTCCACCGGGCCCTCCGTGGTCGATGTCCCCTTGCGTATGTGGTTGTGATGAGCAGGCGCGACGCGTCCTCTGCCCATCCGCGGTCCCTCCAGACGCGGGGAGAAGCTTCGTGACGTGTCCCTGGCGACCCTGGCCCTGCCGGACGCGGTCGAGGCGTCCGGGGCGGGCTCGGGGGGCTCTTCCTTGAGCCACGCTCGCCTGTCCCTCCCTTGGTCGGCCGCGGCGTGCCCGGGGCGCAGGCGATCTGGACGTTCGGACTACTCGATGCCCAGCCGGTCGAGCAGCCGCTCGTCGGCGCGCCAGCCCCGGCGCACGCGCACGGAGAGCTCGAGGTGCACCCGGGTGCCGAGCTCGCGCTCGAGCTCGCGGCGCGCGGCGCTGCCCACCGTCCTGACCATCCGGCCCCCCGAGCCGATGAGGATGCCCTTCTGCGACTCGCTCTCCACCCACACGAGGGCGCGCACGGCGGTCAGGTCCTCGCGCCGGCGCTCCAGGTCCTCCACCACCACCTCGACCGCGTGCGGGACCTCCTGGAAGGTGCGGCGCAGCACCTGCTCGCGCACGAGCTCGGCCAGGCGCACCTCGAGCGGCTGGTCCGAGGCCTCCTCGAGAGGGAAGAGGAACGGCCCCTCGGGCAGGAGGGACACGAGGTGCTCGACGAGCGGCCGGACGCCCTGGCCCGTGCGGGCGGCGATCGGGAAGACGTCGTCGCCCACGTCGAGGTCGGCGGCGGCCTGCAGGGCGAGCACGGTGCGGGGCCGGTCGAGCCGGTCGACCTTGTTCACCGCGACGACGACGGGCCGCCCCGACGCGCGCAGGGCGTCGGCGATGAAGCGGTCGCCCGGCCCGACGGTCTCCTCGCCGTTGAGGACGAGCAGCGCCGCGTCGGACTCCTCGAGCTCGCGCTCCACCCGCGCCTGCATGCGCTCCGTCAGCGCGTCGCGCGGGCGCTGCACGCCGGGCAGGTCGACGAGCACGAGCTGCGCGTCCTCCCCCGTGGCCACGCCGCGGATCGCCCGGCGCGTGGTCTGCGGCTTGTCGGAGACGATCGCCACCTTCTGCCCCACGATGGCGTTCACCAAGGTGGACTTGCCGACGTTGGGGCGCCCGGCGAGCGCGACGAAGCCCGAGCGCGTCGGCGTCATCCCCACCCGAGCAGCTCGCGCTGCACGACGAGCATCTCGCCCTCGTCCGTCTCGTGGTCCATGCCCGCCAGGTGCAGCGCGCCGTGCACGATCGCCTCGCGCAGGTCGGCCGTCCGCGGCGGGCAGATAACGATGTCGCCCACCTCCCGCGGCCCGGGCGCCGGGTCGGCTCCGTCGACGGGGAAGCTGAGCACGTCGGTCGCGCCCTCCTCGCCGCGCAGGCGGTTGAGGTCGGCCATCGTCGGCTCGTCGACGAACTGGACCGCGACGTGGCCCTCGTGGACGCCGGCCGACCCCAGGGCGAGGCCCACGAGCCGCTCGACCTCGGCGACGGGCGGCGCGTCCGCGACGCCCTCGGCGCCCAGCACCTCGACCTCGAGCACCGCCCCCCGCTACCGGCGGCCGGCGGCCGCCGCCGGGCGCAGCTCGGGCGCCGCGCGCTCCGAGTGCTCGGCGTAGGCCTCCACGATGCGCTGGACGAGGCGGTGGCGCACGACGTCCTCGCCGCCGAAGCGCACGAAGTCGATCCCCTCGATGCCCTCGAGGATGTCGCCCACGACGACGAGGCCCGAGCGCTGCTCGCGCGGCAGGTCGACCTGGGTGACGTCGCCCGTGACCACCATCTTCGAGTTGAACCCCAGGCGGGTGAGGATCATCTTCATCTGCTCGGGCGTCGTGTTCTGGGCCTCGTCGAGGATGATGAAGCTGTCGTTCAGCGTGCGCCCGCGCATGAAGGCCAGCGGGGCGACCTCGATCTGGCCGCGCTCGAGGGCCTGCTGCACGCGCTCGGCGTCGAGCATGTCGTGCAGGGCGTCGAACAGCGGGCGCAGGTAGGGGTCGATCTTCGCCATGAGGTCGCCGGGCAGGAAGCCCAGGCGCTCGCCGGCCTCCACCGCCGGTCGGGTGAGGATGATGCGGTTGACCTCGCGGCGCGAGAGCGCGGCCGCGGCCAGGGCCACGGCGAGGAAGGTCTTGCCCGTGCCCGCCGGTCCCACGCCGAAGGTGATCGTGTTGCGGCGGATGGAGTCGACGTAGCGCTTCTGGTTGACCGTCTTGGGGGCGACCTTGCGCGAGCGGTGGCGCCAGACGACGTCCTCGAGGATGGCGGCCGGGCTCTCGTGCTGGTCGAGCGCCCCGGTCACCGCGGAGATCGTCCCCTCGCTGATCTCGTGGCCCTGCTCGACGAGCTCGGCCAGCTCGCGCACGACGGTGGCCGCGGCCTCGACCGCCTCGGGCTCGCCGTCGAGGGTGACGACGTTGCCGCGCAGGAAGAGCTCGCAGTCCACGTGGCCCTCGAGCGCGCGCAGGACGTTGTCGCCGCTGCCGGACAGGTTGGCCGCCACCTCGTTGGAGAGCTCGATCTGCCTACGCACCCAGGACCTCCCGGGCGACGGCGGACACCCGGCGCCCGTCTGCCCGGCCGTCGACGCGCGGCATGGCCGCCTTCATGACCTGGCCCAGGTCGCGCGGAGAGCTCGCGCCCGTCTCGGCGACCGCGGAGCGGACGTGCTCGCGCAGCTCGTCGTCGGAGAGCTCGGCGGGCAGGTAGCCCTCGATGACGCGCGCCTCGGCCTCCTCGGCGGCGGCGAGCTCGTCGCGGCCGCCCTCCCGGAACGCCCCGGCCGCCTCCAGGCGGCGCTTGCGCTCGCGCCGCAGGACGGCGAGCTCGTCGTCGCCCCCCGCCTTCGCCGCCTTCTGCAGCTCGCTGAGCACGAGGCGCAGCGCGCCCACGCGCTCCCGGTCGCCCGCCTTCAGCGCGCTCGCCACGTCATCCTTCACCCGCTCGGCCAGGGTCGTCATCCCGCAGGGAGGATAGGCCCCGGGCGCGCCGCCGAGCCCGTGTCCCGGGCCTCGAGGCGGAGGTCCGCGTCGTCGCCGCTCGCGACGGCCTGCATCCCGGGCGATGCACCGTCGCCCGAGCCGTCGAGCGCGGGCGGGTGGCCGAGCTGGCCGAGCTCGGCGGTGTCGCGCCCGAAGACGAGCCCGACGTTCCACTCCGTGAGCAGCTGGGCCCGCCGGTGCAGGCCGGGCATGAGCGCGAGGTGGTACGTGCAGGCGGGCAGCCCGCGCCACCTCACCCCCAGGGTCGAGGCCACCGCCTCGCGGTTGCCCATGTCCACGAACACGCCGAGGGTGCGGTAGCGGAAGGGGCTGCGGCGGCCCCGGCCCAGCGCGGCGGCCACGTTGCGCGCCGCGCGCCGGCCCTGGCGGATCGCGTGCTGCGCGGTGGGCGGGCAGGGCGCCCGATAGCCCTTCGCGGGGTCCGGGACCGCGGCGGCGTCGCCGATCGCCCACACGTCCTCGCGGCCCTCCACCCGCAGATAGCGTCGCACGCGATCCGCCCGCGGTCGGTGAGCGGCAGCCCGAGGCGCTCCACGACGAGGTGCGGCTTGACCCCCGCCGTCCACACCACGGTGCGGGTGGGGATGCGCGTGCCGTCGGCCAGGCGGGCGTGGGTCGCGGTGACCTCCCCGAGCGTCGTGCCCGTGCGGATCTCGATCCCGCGGCTGCGCGCTCGGCGCTGGCGCAGTCGGCGAGCTCGGGCGGGATCTCGGGCATGACCCGCTCCGCGGCCTCGACCAGGACGAAGCGCATGCCGGTCGCGCGGCAGCGGGGGTAGCGGTCGAGCACGTCCGCGGCGAGGTCCTGCAGCTCCGCGAGGCCCTCGAGGCCGGCGTAGCCCGCGCCCACGAACACGAACGTGAGGTGCGCTCGGCGGCGCTCGTCGTCGTCGAGCGTCTCGGCCAGCTCGAGCGTGCGCAGCACCCGGTTGCGCAGCTCGATCGCCTCGGGCAGGGACTTGAAGCCGATGGCGTGCTCGGCCAGCCCGGGGACGGGCAGGGTCCGGCTCACGGAGCCCAGCGCGACGATGAGGTGTCGTAGCCGAGCTCCTCGGGCTCCCCGGCGACCGTGGTCACCCGCAGGCGCCTGCGCTCGGGGTCGGCGCCGTCGACGCGCCCCAGGCGCAGCTCCACGGTGTCGTCGAGCACCTCGCACAGCGGGACGACGACGTGGCGCGGCTCGAGCGAGCCCCCGGCCGCCCCGGGCAGCAGCGGGGTGTAGAGCATGTAGTTCGGGTCGTTGACGAGCGTGATGCGCGCGCTGTGGCGGGGCAGGGCCCGCGCGAGGGTGCGCGCGGCCTAGAAGCCGCCGAAGCCGCCGCCGGCGATCACGACGCGCCAGGCCACACGCGCGTGGTGCCCCCTATCGCTCCAGGCGCAACGCCACCCAGCCCTCCGCCTCGCGCCGGGCGATCTCGCGCAGGCCGCCACTGGCGAACGCCGCGGCCACCTCGTCGGCCTCCTCGCCCAGCAGGCCGCTGGCCACGAGCGTCCGCGGGGGCCCTCCGGCGAGCCTCGCGGCGGCGAGGTGCAGGAGCAGGGGACGCAGGAGGTTCGCGCACACGGTGGCCGCGCTCGGCGCGGGGCCGTCGCGCAGGAGGTCGAAGCGCCGCGCCTCGACCGCGGCCCCGTTCGCCCGCGCGTTGGCCTGCGTGGCCTCGATCGCCTCGCGCTCGTGGTCCACGGCGAGCACCGGCGCGAAGCCCAGCCGCGCGGCGGCGATGGCGAGCACGCCGGAGCCGCTGCCGAGGTCCACGAGCCCCCCGGCGGGCTCGAGCTCGAGCAGCAGCTCGAGGCACAGGCGGGTCGTGGCGTGCGCGCCCGTCCCGAACGCCTGCCCGGGGTCGATGACGAGCTCGTCGGCCCCCTCCTGCGCCGGGCTCCACGGCGGGCGCACGCGCAGCCTGCCCCCGCCCACGACGACCGGGCGGTGGAAGGCCTTCCAGCGCTCGTCCCAGTCGTCGGGCACCTCCTCGGAGCGCACCTCCACCAGCGCGTCGCCCGCGGCGGCCCGCACGGCGCCGAGCGCCGGCAGCTCGCCCGGCGCGCCGTAGACCGCGTACTCCACCGTGTCGCCGAGGTCGCGCTCCTCGACGCCCGCCGGGACGAGCGCGAGCAGCTCGGCCAGCGCGATCTCGGCCTCGGCGCGCGCCACCCGCACCGCCAGGCGGATCACCCGACGAGGATCCGGCGCAGCTTCGCGGTGAGCGACTCGTCGCCGCGCACGTTGTCGGCTTCGAGCGTCTCCGCGAGCTCCTCGTAGAGCTCCCGCTGGCGGCGGTTGATCCTCCGGGGGACGACGACGTTGACCACCACGCGCAGGTCGCCCTTGCGCCCGGGCCGCCGCACGCTCGGCATCCCCCGCCCGCGCAGGGTGATCGTCTCGCCCGGCTGCGTGCCGGCCGCGACCTCGACCTCCACCGGCCCGTCGAGCGTCGGCGCCTCGAGCGTCGCGCCCAGGGCGGCGAGCGGGGCGGGGACGTCGAGCACGGCCACGAGGTCGTCGCCGTCGCGCAGGAAGCGCTCGTCGGGGCGTACGCGGACGAGCACGTAGAGGTCACCGGCGGGCGCCCCGGCGTCGCCCGCGTGGCCGCGCCCGGTGAGCCGGATGCGCTGGCCGTCGGCGATGCCGGCGGGCACGTCGACGCGCAGCGTCCGCTCGGCCACCTCGCGGCCGCGCCCCGCGCAGCGCTGGCAGGGCTGCTCGGCGCGCTTGCCCGAGCCGTCGCAGCGGTCGCACTCGACCGTGCGCATGACCTGGCCGAAGGGGGTGCGGGTCACCGTCTGCAGCCGGCCGTTGCCGGCGCAGCGCTCGCAGGTGACGATGGGCGTGCCCGGCTCGGCGCCGTTGCCCCGGCAGCGCTCGCAGCGCTCGACGACCTCGACCGTCACCTCGGCCTGCGTGCCCCGCGCCGCCGCCTCGAGGTCGACCTCGACCTGGACGGCGAGGTCGGCGCCGGCGGCGGGGCCGCGCCCGAACCCGCCAAACGACCCGCCCGCCCCGAAGAACGTGTCGAAGAGGTCCCCGAGGTTCCCGAACGAGCCGAAGTCCGGCGCCCTGCCCCCCGCGCGCAGCCCCTCGTGGCCGTACTGGTCGTAGAGCTGGCGCCGCTCGGGGTCCGACAGGATCTCGTAGGCCTCGGCGGCCTCCTTGAACTTGTCCTCCGTCTGCGGGTCGCCCGCGTTGACGTCGGGGTGGAGCTCGCGGGCCAGGCGGCGGAAGGCGCGCTTGACCTCGCCCTCGCCGGCGTCGCGCCCGACGCCGAGCACCTCGTAGGGGTCGCGCGCCACGCCTACGACCCGTCGTACAGGTCGGCGACGAAGTTCGAGAGCTGGTGGGCGGCCTCGCGCACGGTGGCGATCGCCCCGCCGTAGTCCATGTGCGATGGCCCGATGAGCGACACGGTCCCCAGCGCGCGCTGGGGCAGCCCGTAGCCCGCGGCCACGAGGGCGAAGGACCGCAGGGCGGGCACGTGGTTCTCGGCGCCGATGCGCACGAGCACGTCGCGCTGGTTGAGCGCCGCGTGCAGGAGCTCGAGCAGGGTGACCCGCCGCTCGAGCATCTGCATGAGCTCGTTGATCTGGCTGAGGTCCTGCAGGCGGTGCTCGCGCAGCAGGCGCGCCGCGCCGTCGACGTACAGGGTGTCCTCCGCGGTCTCGGCCAGCTCGGTGAACGCGGGGCGCAGGGCCTCCAGGAAGCCGCGCTCGCGGGGCGAGAGGTCGGGGTCCGAGAGGCGCGAGTGCAGCATGCGGGCCCCCAGGCCGAGCCCCACCAGGCGCTCGTTGAGCACCTCCTTCGCCCAGCCCACGAGGCCGGGGTCGACGGGGGCGTCGAAGGTGAGCACGCGCTTGGACACGCCGCCCGTGGAGGTGATGGTCACCACCATGAGGACCTGGGGCTGGAGGGGGAGCACCTCGACGTGGCGGATCGTGGCGGTGGAGATGGGCGGGGCGCTCACGATGGCCAGGAGGTTCGTGACCTGCGACAGCGTCTCCGTGGCGATGCGCATGGCCTCGTCGACCTCGCGGCGCACGAGCGTGAGCTCGAGGTCGGGCCGCGGGCGGGGCGCTCCGCCGAGCAGGCGGTCGACGAAGTAGCGCTGCCCCGCGTCGGTGGGGACCCTCCCCGCGGAGGTGTGCGGGTGGGCGAGCAGCCCGTGCTCCTCGAGCTGGGCGAGCTCGCCGCGGACGGTCGACGCCCCCGCCGCGAGCTCCGGGTCGGCCGCGAGCAGCTTCGACCCCACGGGCTGCGCCGTCTCGCGGTACGTCAGGACGACCTTGCGCAGGATGAGCTCCTGACGGGGGCTGAGCATCCCGCCCAGGATAGGAGCGGGGACGGCCGCCCGGGGCACGCCCCTACAGCTCGAGCACCGCCAGGAACGCCTCCTGGGGCACGTCGATGCGGCCGACCTGCTTCATGCGCCGCTTGCCCGCCTTCTGCTTCTCGAGCAGCTTGCGCTTGCGCGAGATGTCGCCGCCGTAGCACTTCGCGATGACGTCCTTGCGGAAGGCCTTGACCGTCTCGCGGGCGATGACGTGCGAGCCGATCGCCGCCTGGATGGGCACGTCGTACTGCTGGCGGGGGATGCGCTCGCGCAGCTTCTCGGCGAGCGTGCGGCCCACCTCGTACGCCTTGTCGCGGTGGACGACCATGGACAGGGCGTCGACGGGGTCGCCGGCCAGGAGCACGTCGAGCTTCACGAGGTTCGAGGCCCTCAGGCCGAGCAGGTCGTAGTCAAGCGACGCGTAGCCCCGGGTGCGCGACTTGAGCTGGTCGAAGAAGTCGAGCACGATCTCCGCCAGGGGCAGGTCGTAGGTGATCTGCACGCGGTCGGCGCTCAGGAAGTGCATGCCCTGATGCTCGCCGCGGCGCTCCTGGCAGAGCTCCATGACCGCGCCGATCTGGTCCTTGGGGCAGAGCACGGAGGCCCGGACGAAGGGCTCCCGCACCTCGGCGATGCGGGCCGGGTCGGGCATGTCCGAGGGGTTGTGGACCTCGACGACCTCGCCGCTGGTCAGCGTGACCTCGAAGCCCACGGAGGGCATGGTGGCCAGGAGCTCGAGGTCGTACTCGCGCTCGAGGCGCTCACGGATGATGTCCATGTGCAGGAGTCCGAGGAAGCCGCAGCGGAACCCGAAGCCGAGCGCGTCGGAGGTCTCGGGCTCCCAGGCCAGCGAGGCGTCGTTGAGCGAGAGCTTCTCGAGCGCGTCGCGCAGGTCCGGGTAGTCGTCGGAGTCGACGGGGAACAGGCCGCAGAAGACCATCGGCTTGGCCTCGCGGTAGCCGGGCAGGGCCTCCGTCGCGCGGTTGGCCCGGGTGGTGAGCGTGTCGCCCACCCGCAGCCTCGTCACGTCCTTGATGCCCGTGATGACGTAGCCCACCTCACCCGCGCCCAGGGTCTGCGCCGAGACCATCGCCGGGGTGAAGAAGCCGATGTCGTCGATGTCGGCCTGGGTGCCGGCGGCCATCGCCTCGATCGCCTCGCCCTTGCGGAAGGTCCCGTCGATCACCCGGATGTAGGCGATGACGCCCCGGTACTGGTCGAACTCCGAGTCGAAGATGAGCGCGCGGGGCGGGGCGTCCGGGTCGCCGTCCGGGGGCGGGACGCGCTCCACGAGGCGCTCGAGCACCTCCCCCACGCCCGCGCCCGTCTTCCCCGAGATGCGCAGGATGGCGTCGGGGTCCTCCCCGATGAGCTCCGCGACCTCCTCGGCGACGCGCTCGGGCTCGGCGCCGGGCAGGTCGATCTTGTTCAGGCAGGGGATGAGCTCGAGGCCCGAGTCCACGGCGAGGTAGGTGTTCGCCACGGTCTGGGCCTCGACGCCCTGGGAGGCGTCGACGACGAGCAGCGCCCCCTCGCAGGCCTGAAGGGAGCGCGACACCTCGTAGGTGAAGTCGACGTGGCCGGGCGTGTCGATGAGGTGCAGCTGGTAGGTCTGCCCGTCGCGCGCCTCGTAGAGCACGCGCACGGCTTGCGCCTTGATCGTGATCCCCCGCTCGCGCTCGAGGTCCATGGAGTCCAGGAGCTGCTCGCGCATCTGCCGCGCCTCGACCGTCTTCGTCATCTCGAGGATGCGGTCGGCCAGGGTCGACTTGCCGTGGTCGATGTGGGCGATGATCGAGAAGTTGCGGATGTGCTCGAGGTCGGCCATGGCGCGCCCCCTGAGGCTAGGGGCGATCGAGGCGCCGGCGCACGTCGGCCGCGATGCGCTGCGCCTCGGGGATGCGCAGCGCGAGCACGGCCGCCGCGTACACCGCGACGCCGGCCAGCAGGGCCAGGCCGACCGCCGCGACCTGCGCGGGCAGGGAGCGCCCGAGCAGGGCGTCGAGGCCGGCGTGCACGGCGAGGGCGACCCCGGCGAGCGCCGCCGACGCCGCGAGCACGCGCGTGAGCGTCGCGAGGGTCCGCGCCCCGTCGAGGCTTCCGCCGAGCTCGCGGCGCAGGGCGCGCGCCTGGCCCAGCGTCATCGCCGCGCTGGCCACGGCGGTGGCCAGGACGATCCCGGCCACGCCCAGCGGCTCGTACAGCGCGAGGGCGACGGCCAGGTTCACGAGCAGGGTCACTCCCGCGAGCGCGGTGGGCACCCAGGGGCGCTGGAGGCTGAAGAAGGTCCGCGTGAGCAGGAGGTTCGCCCCGGCGAAGGGCAGGGAGAACGAGAACCAGAAGAGCGCCTCGGCGGTGATCCTCGTCGAGGCCGGGCCGAACTCGCCGCGCTCGAACACGAGGCGCACGACGGGCTCGGCGAGCACGAGGGTGAACGCCGCGCAGGGCACGAGGAGCAGGGCGATCGCCCGCACGCCGCTCGCCGTGAGCCCACGCAGGCCGTCCCGGTCGCCCTGGCTGGCCAGGCGGCTCAGGGCGGGGAACAGGACGGTGGCCACCGCCACGCTGAAGATCCCCTGGGGCAGCATGTAGATGCGGAAGGCGTTCTCGATGGCCCGCGGCGCGGCGTCGGAGACCGCGAAGGCCAGCGCCGTGTTGATGAACAGGTTGAAGTTGATGAGCCCGAGGCCGACGGTGATCGGGAGCATGAGCACGAGGACCCGGGTGACCTGGAGGTCGCGCAGGTTCAGCTCGCGCGTGAAGCGGAAGTCCAGGCGGCGCAGGACGGGCAGGACCATGAGGAGCTGCACGAGGGTGCCGGCCACCACGGCGATGGCGTAGGCGTAGAGCTCCTCGGGACCGTCGAAGGCGGGGCGCAGGGCGACGAGCACGGCGATGATCACCAGGTTCCAGACGAGCGGGGAGAGCGCCGGCACGCTGAAGTGGTCGTAGGCGTTGAGGATCCCGACCACGAGCCCGTTGAGCCCGAGCAGCAGCACGATCGGGAACATGACCTGGGTCAGGCCGGTGGTCAGGCCGGCGAGGTCGTCCGGGGTGAACAGCGGGATGACGAGCGGGGCGAGCGCGATCGCCGCGACGCACACCAGGCCGAGCACCCCCGCGATGAGCGCCGCGAAGGTGCTGGCCAGCGCGAAGGCGTCCCGGCGCCGACCGCGGTCGAGCAGCTCGGTGAACACGGGCACGAACGCGGCGCTGAGCGCCGAGTCGGCGAACAGGTTGCGCACGAGGTTCGGCACCTGGAAGGCGACGGAGAAGGCGCTCGCGGCGGGGCTCGTGCCGAAGAACGCCGCGGCCACGATCTCCCGGACGAGCCCGGCGATGCGCGACAGGCCGGTCGCGAAGGAGAAGATCGCCGTGTTGCGGGCGAGCCGCCCGGCGCGTGTGCGCGTGGGGGTCGCCGCCACGCGCCGCTATGGTACGCCCCGCGCCATGGCGAACATCAAGTCCCAGAAGCACCGCATCGTGCGGGCCGAGCGTGAGCGGGCCGAGAACCGCCGCTACACCTCGACGATCAAGACCTACTTCCGCCGCCTTCAGGGTGCGGTGGGCGAGGGCGACGCGGCCCGCGTCGACGCCGAGCACCGCGGGCTCGTGTCGATGATCGACCGCGCGGTCAAGCACGGGGCGCTTCACCGCAACAACGGCGCGCGCAAGAAGAGCCGGGCGGCGCGGCTGCGCGCCGGCCAGTCGGCCTAGGCGCCTCCGCGTCCGGCGCCGTCGCCCGCGGGGGCGGCGACCGCGGCCAGCGCCCGCAGCGCGAGCGTGTCCTCCGCGAGCTCGCTCTCGCCCCGGGTCGCGAGCTCGAGGTCCGCGAGCGCGACGAGCGCCGCCCGCAGCGCGTCGGGGTCGGCCTTGCGGGCCTCGGCGAGGCGGCGGTCGGCCGCCCACGAGCTCATGCGCAGCGAGCGCTTGACCTCGGGCGGCGCCTCCCCCGCCTCCAGCCGGGCGGCGACGGCGAGCACGTCGCGCACCCGCCGGGCCATGAGTGGTAGCAGGCGCGGGATCGCCTCGCCCTGGGCGCGCAGGGTCAGGAAGGCGCGCAGCGCGCCGTCGCCGTCGCGGGCGACGAGGGCGTCGACGAGGGCCCATACCTGGCGCTCGGCGGAATGGGCGGCGGCGCCCTCGACCTCCTCGAGCCCGATGCGCGCCCCCGCCCCGTGCTCGATCGCGAGCTTCTCGAGCTCCCGCAGCAGGCGCTGCTGGCGCTCACCGACGAGCGTGACGAGCGCCTGGGCGGCGTCCGCCTCGAGCTCGACCCCCAGACGGCGTGCCTCGCCCACCGCCCAGCGGGGCAGGGCCCGCGCCTTGAGCGTCGCCTCCTCGCGGACGTCGCCCCCCGCCGCCTCGACCGCCTTCGCCAGGCGCGCGGGCGCCTTGGCCCTGCCCTCCTCGCGCGCGAAGAAGGCGATCGTGGTGTCGGGAGGGATCGCGCCGAGCGCAGCGGCGAGCTCGCCGCCCACCTCCCCGTCGGCCCAGCGCTCCACGCCGTCGACGATGATCACCCGCCGCCCGAGGGCGAAGGTCATGGCCGCCAGGGCGGCGATCGCCGCGCCCGGCGTGGCCGCGTCGCCCTCGAGGACCTCCACGCCCCCCGGGCCCCCCTCGCGCTCGGCGAGCGCGCGCAGGTTCGCCCGCCGCTCGGAGATGCGGCCGTGGTCGTCGCCACGGATGAGGTAGGCGGGCTTCAGCGCGGGCACGGCGGCCACGCTACCGGCGTGCTCGGCGCCCGCCGCAGCCGCGAGCCCGCGTCTAACCCGGCAGGCGCCCGGTCCGGCGGACCGCGTCGATGCGCGCCTGGCCCGTGCCCTCGTCGGCCCCGAGCAGCCACGCGCCCGCCTCCTCCGGGCCGCCGTCGCGTCCCTCCACGGCGCGGGCCGCGTCGAGCACGACGTTCAGGCGGCGCGTCGGGAGCGCCCCGGCGCTGACCTCCTCGCCCCGGTCGAGCGCCGCGACGAGTCTGCGGGTGACCCCGAGCGCGCGCGCTCGGGCGTCGGGCGTGGGGAAGAAGCGCGCGAGCTCCCCGTAGCGCGGGGGTGGAGGGGTGGTGGTCGGCACCCGCACGCCCTACCCCGGCGCTCCACCCGGATCACCCGACCTCGCGGCCGGGCGCCTTCGCAGCGGGCTCGCGGCGCGCCTTCGCGGCGGCTCGCAGCGCGCCTTTGCCACGGTGACCGGTGGGTAGGGCGTCGCCCATGGCCGACCCCCGTCGCGAGCGCCTCGCGCGCAACGAAGCGAACTTCCGCGAGCACAACGAGCGCGCCGAGCACGGGCCGTTCCCGCGCGAGGAGGGCGACGCGCCCCGAGCCTTCTTCTGCGAGTGCTCGGACTCCGAGTGCACCCGCGTGGTCATGCTCGCGCACTCGGAGTACGAGCACGTCCGCAGCGACCCCCGGTGGTTCTTCACGCTGCCCGGCCACGAGCTGCCCGAGGTCGAGCGCGTCGTCGAGACGCACGAGCGCTACGTCGTCGTGGAGAAGTTCGAGGACGTCGCGCACGTCGTCGAGCCCGACGCGCGGACGGCGTAGCCGGCGAGACGCCGCGGGCTCGCGGCCACCCACCGCTACCCGCGCTCGCTCTCGACCCGCAGCCGCCCGCCCTCGACGCGCAGCCGCACGGTGCCGTCCCGGTCGGTGCGGCGCACCACGGGGACCGCGCGCAGCGCGGCCAGCGTGGCGGGGTGCGGGTGGCCGTAGGCGTTGCGCCCGACGGGGATGACGGCGACCCGGGGCCGCAGGGTGACGAGCAGGCCGGGCAGCCCGGGGTCCGCGCTGCCGTGGTGCGCGACCTTCATCGCGTCCATCGGCGGCAGGGCCAGGCGCCTCGTGACGTCCGACTCCGCGTCGGCGCTGAGCAGCACGTCGAGTGGGCCGTCGCGGACGTGCAGGACGGTGGCGCGCAGGTTGGGGTCGGCGCCACCCCCGACCTCGCGCGTGCGGTCGGGCCAGAGCACCCGCAGCTCGAGGGGCCCGGCGCGGACGACCTGCCCCGCGGTGCTCGCCAGGCGCCGCACGCCAGCGTGCCGGGCGATGGCCGCCGCCGCGTCGAGGCCCGGCGTGCGCTCGCTCGCCTCCCCGCCGTCGAGCACGAGCCCGACCGGGAGCGTGCGCAGCACCGCCGCCGCCCCGCCGTCGTGATCGGCCGAGGCGTGGGTGAGGACGAGCACGTCGAGCCGGCGCACGCCCGCCTCGCGCAGGCGGGCGAGGATCGGCCCGCCGGGCGGACCGCTGTCGACGAGCACCGCGTGAGCGCCGTGCTGCAGGAGCGTCGCGTCGCCCTGGCCCACGTCGAGGAACGACACGACGACGTCGGTGGGCGACGGACGG